>NZ_JAEQDE010000106.1:0-38802 GCF_020737865.1 Microcoleus sp. PH2017_35_SFW_U_B | reverse complement strand
TTTATTCCTGTAGTTTTAGGACTGTGGACTAAAATTACTAACGTAGATGTCTAACATTGACTACTTTTGGGTAGCTTTGTCCAGGTTTTTACGAGCGGTGAATATGCAGGCATTTGTGGCAGGTTTGGGATGTGTACCTTGGGTCAACAAATACCAGATTTACGCCAAACTTTACTGCCTTATAACAAAGGAATTGGCGAAGCTGAAAAAACGCCCAACTGTTGCTTCTGCGTCTCTCTGTTTTAGAACGTGGCTGTTGGTTGGTTCGTTCTCTGATACCCGTCAAATCCTCCAACGCAATAGTTTGCGCTTGTTTTTTGGCGTGCTGAATGAGTCGGTAGCTAACGGTATGGTTAACCTGTGCCTGAAATCTTCGTTCTCGTCCACTCAACCGTTGCAGAAGCTGCCGACATCTACGCCGACTACTTCTTGTGCCTTTGGACGCTTTTTTCTGCAACGAAGCCCTGACACGGCTATATCTGTCACGAATTTCGGTTATCGCCGTTCCACTAAACTTCTCGGATTCAGAGGTAACGGCTATATCGGTTCTGCCCAAATCAACACCCAAAACCCTATCAGTTTTCTCAGGGTTTGGTGGCTCAGATTCAAGCTGAATTTGCAGGTAATAAGTGTTATCTTTGCGCTTTACCAACACTGCCGACTTAGGATTTCTTCCTGTTAACAAATGACGCTGATAGTTGCCAATGTGCAAAGGGAATTTCTCTCTTTGCTTGAGCATCGTCAAACTAGCTGTCCAGTCTTTCTCCCTAAAAGTGAAAGTCCGAGCGTCATAAGTGGCACTGGTAGCTGCAAACCCTTTCACAGGTCTATCTTTTTGTTTGGCAGTCTTGCGATTGGCGCAAACCCTACGAATGGCATGGATAGTCATCTGAGCCGATAGACCAGAGTATTCCCGTGCTTCCTTGTAAATTAAGGATTGCACGGCTATCTGATTGGTCAGCTTTCGGTCAGTGTTTTTGTTCACGTACTCACAGCAGTTCGCAAAAGCACGAAGCACCGCATCAAGTTTTTCAACCTGATGTTGCAACACTTCGAGTTTACAACTAACCGTCAGGACTTGAGACATTTTCAATAAGTGAAGATTATGGAGCTAGTGTACCATGAGATTGCTAAAACTGCGGGCATCAAACCCCCATTTTTAGCCGCTATCCCTCCCCGCCCTATTGACGCTCATCCTTAGCCCTTGGGCTGCGGAAATCGCGTCAATTGAGGGCGGGGATTCCCGCGATTATATTGAAACTAATCTTGCGGTGCGAAGGAACTGATGGAGAAGCTGGAAGCAATGACAAATTGTAACAGCACGGATTCTATCGGCTGTCAAGCTTTTTGGTCAAAAAATTTAGCGTTGAACTGGCCTTGAGATTGCTACTCCTGTGACTGGGGAAAGTTGAGTACCGGGAGGCGCGAACCCCGAAAGACTTCTTCGCTTTCAATGCCGATCGAACTCACAAACTCAGCAGCAGCTTTGGCCACGAGCAACCCGCCCAGCATGGGTAAGGCGGCCAAGCTCAATAAAATATCTGAAGGAATTGGCAATTTTGGACTCTGAGGTGTTTGAGTTTTGGGCAAGTCTTGGTTTTCCGACGGCATAGATCCCTCCTGTGTTATTCAGTATCCCCAGTTTACAGCAGAAGGAAGGAGGAAGAATAGCAAGGGTTTCAGCAATTAAGAACGTCCTAATCTTTGGGGGCGGTTGCTAAACAGGGGAAATAATTATCTTTACTCCTGAATTCTGACTTCGCTTAACTGGGTCTAATTGTGCGAAAATACATTCGAGGTATTGGTCAAAACAGTATTGCCCAACGGAGCGCAGCCGAGGGGATACACAGCTCGCCAGTAAGCCGAGCAACAGTTAAACCGGATGCAAAGGTTCGGCTCGGTAAATAAAATAATGGTGTGTAAAACCTGTAAACTGTGCTATCTGTAGAAAACAAAACCAGCCTTGACGAAATTTAAAGTCCCATGTTGAATGCGAACGGGAGTATATTGGCAGACAATCGATCGCCCGCATCGCAGTGGGCGCAAAAAGCTTTGGGACTGCCCGAGGTGCAGGTACAAGCGCGTTTGCGCGGAAATCACCTGCATATTTTGTGCGAAGCGCAATTGTGTCCGTCTCAGGAATTGGTGACGGCGAGATTTAAAAGCGCGATCGAACAAACTGATTTAACGCGACTCCTGCCCGATCGAACTAAAATCTACCAGTTGTTTCTGTGCGGCCGCAAACTCGGTTCCCGACAAAACGACTGGACTGTCCGGCTCGATTGCAGTGGCAAACAGCGACAGCCACAGCCACAGCCACAGCGACGGGAACCGGAACCGGAACCAAAAGTTTCCGAAGTGCCACCACTAGCGAGTCCCCCCGACAGCGAACCGCCAACAAGTCGTAAAAAAGGCGGACTCTTCGACAGATTCAAAAATGAAAACCGCAACCTCAAACTAAAAGCAGCACAGGTAGAAACCCCGGCACCAATGCCTCAGGTGCGGGAAGAAATGGATTTTGATACTGAAAGTTTCCCCACGGCCTCCCGGATTGAATATCCAGAAGTTTTTGAAACTTCCCCAGTGACGATCGACACTTCGGCAACTCGGGAAACTTTCAGTCCCCCGGTTTCTGCGCCAGCACCGCAAACATCCACGCAGCAGCAGGCGAGTCGCGGCGCGGTGGCTTTGATTCAATCCCCCGAAACAGGCTCCGGTGACAGTGATGGCGGCGGCACTTTGACCGTTTCGGCGGAAACTTTGGCGCGGCGGGGCTATCCAGATGCGATCGCCAGCTATCTCAGCGAAATCCTCGGGCCGATGGGTGTTTCGGTGAAAGTCAGCATTCGCGAAAAAGAAGTCAAAAGCAGCCGGGAAACCCAGCACCCAAATGCGCCAGAACTTCTCAAGTCCAAGGAACGGCGGCTGTTAGTGCTGTGCGAGTCAGCTTACAGCCCCGAACCCTCCTTGCTCGCAGAACCGATCGCCGCTAGGCTGCGGAAACTGCAACTAGAGGACTTCCGGGAAGCTGCGATCGGCAGCCAAGTTGCAGGCGAATCGAAGCCGGACTGGGTGCTGCGAGTCGATTTGACGCCACCGGACACAATCCTCAAGGAATGGGCCCGCTGGGGAGACGTACAGTCGATCGCCAAACTGCTCAACCAACACTTGGCGACATCAACAGTCGAAGTGCGAGCCACCCTCAAAGAAGCAACTCTGCACCTGTTTTGCAGCAAAACAGTCACAAAAGGACAAAAACCCAAACGACAAGAATACCCTGACAAACAGCAAACCACCGATGCGATCGCCCCTTTGTTAGCATCCTTCGCGCCCCAAGGCATCCGCGCAGCTACCCTCTACGGCGTAGAACCGGCCAGCGACAGCACAACCGAGCCGGAGTCGCCGGTGTGGATTGACTGGATAGACTTACCAGCAGCCCACCACCCCGACTTAGCTCCAAACCCGAGGATATTGGCAGCCGAGGGCGACCAATTAGCCTTGACTTTCTTGCTCAACAGGTTTCTCAATCCCAATCTCAACCGCAAGCTGGAAACCGGAGGGATTCGGGCTGTGGCGCTGCACAAAGCCAACGTGCTGCACGTCATGACTGAAGCTCTGAGTTGCCCTGCTCAGTCGAAGGTAGGCCCGCCGGTGGCTAAATTCTTGCGGCAGTTACAAATTCCGGGAGTGGCTCTTGTGCGAGTCTACGGGCGCCGCGCCGGTCAGAAAATGCCCCTGTGGCGCTACGGTATCGATCTCAAAATGGCGGTTGACGGGGAATTAGCACCAACAACCGCATCGGCTCCCTCGCAACAGGCTGTCTTGTCTAAGGAAGCGGTGCCGGAGTTTGCGCCGTCGGTGGCAGATGGGAGTTTTTCTGCTCTGGGCGATAATTTGGTGTTCGATGCTCCCGCACCGGACTCCTCGCGGCCGCGCTTCAAAATTAGACTCCCCGGTTACCAGTTGGGCGAGCAGTTGGTTCAAGCTGTGGTGCAGCCGCTTGTTGCTTCGGGTTTGTTTGTTCCCAACGACGCTTTGTCGATGAATGCTGCTGCGCCGGGAGGCGTGAGAGCCGATCGCGCGGCGGGAATGGCTTTGATTTGGGCGATCGCCGGCTGTCTGATCACCTTCAATACCGATTGGTTGCTGGGTCTATTTCTTAAATCTGCGACGGTTAGTCAAGCTCCTAGAGCCTCCGAAGTTTGCAACGGCCCAAATTGTCAAAATTCATCCCCCAAGCCTCAGAGCGACGTTCAAGCCTCTCTCACGAATCCGGATTCTCCCTCTCCCTCTGGCTCTTCAGTCCCGATTCCCGAGTCTCAAGAAGTGAATTTGCCTCAAATTCCTTTACAAGCATCGCCGTCCGCGAGTGAAGAAAAGGCTTTCAACGGTTCTGGGTTTACGAAACCGGGAAATACTAGCGTTCCTGTAGCTGATGTTTCGGCTGCTCCGGTGTTTCCGACTTTGAGGAGCGAGCAGCTTGACGAGCAGATTGCGCGCTACCAAGAGTACATCCGCCAGCACAAAAAACCGCCGGATATTTTAATTGTCGGGAGTTCTAGGGCGCTGCGGGGTATCGACCCGGCGGTGTTGGAAACGGCTTTGGCTGCTGGAGGCTATCCGGGGCTGAAGGCTTACAATTTTGGGGTGAACGGAGCTACTCTGCAAGTGGTAGATTCGATCGTCCGCCGGATTTTGCCACCGCAACAATTGCCGAAATTACTGGTTTTGGCGGACGGGGCGAGGGCTCTCAACAGCGGGCGGCCGGATTTGACTTTTAGTGCGATCGCCTCTTCCGAAGGTTACAGACAATTGGCTCGGGGTAGTTTTCTGATCCGCACCAATCCATTAGAATCCCCAACATCTAAGGAAACTGCCAAAAATCCGATCGCGACTGCTGGTGAATTGGTGCACAATTTGGAACAAAGTCAAGCGAATGTTCAACAATTTCTGAGTCAAAAGTTGGTGGATAGTTCTGCAACTTACAAAAAGCGCGATCGGCTGAAAGGGTTTTTGCGATCGATCGCGAATCCAGCAGCCCCTGTTGTCACCGAAAGCCCCCAAACCGCAGCCGACGACGATAAACAAACCACTGAAAACGCCCAGCTAACTGCTGCGGGTAAAGCACCCAGCGAGTTTCAACCAAACGGCTTTTTGCCGATCGACATCCGCTTCAATCCCGATACTTACTTTCAGAAACACGCCAAAGTATCTGGATATTACGACACCGACTATCAAGATTTTAAATTGACAGGGGAACAAACTGTAGCGCTCAAAAACATGATCGAATTTACCAAAGTTCGCAACATCAATCTCGTGTTTGTCAATATGCCTCTGACTGCCGATTATTTAGATCCGGTGCGGACAGGTTACGAACAAGAATTCCGGCAATATATGCAACAATTAGCAGCTCAAACCGGACTAATTTTCCGAGATAATAGTTTATTGTTGCCCCAAGCACGGGAATCTTTTTCTGACCCCAGTCACCTCAACCGTTACGGTGCTGTTGCAGTTTCCAAGCGCTTGGCTCAAGATCCGATGATTCCCTGGCCTGTGAAGAAGTAGAGAGGGGGAGAGGGGGAGAGGGAAGAGGGGGAGATTGGGAGAGGGGGAGATTGGGAGAGGGGGAGATTGGGAGAGGGGGAGATTGGGAGAAGTTGTAAGCTAGTGGGTATCTAGATTGTCTGTTATGTTCGATGGAGATAGCGGGGAAAATACTCCTAGACGCACGCAGATTTCAGAAACCGGGTTTCTACGAAGATTTCTCGTGACTCGTCGTAAAACCGGGTTTCTACGAAGATTTCTCGTGACTCGTCGTAAAATCTCGTATAAACCCGGTTTCTAGCCCCCACGGCAGATTTCAGAAACCGGGTTTCTACGAATGTTTCTCATTACTAAACGCAAAAATCTCAGAGAAACCCGGTTTCTAGTCACCACCCTCGTCAAGGATAAAACTATCGCTAGCTGTTGTTAGAATTTAAAGGATTTAAATCTTATTGTAAAGGCGGGTTCAGCAATATTAATGATTGTTATTTCAATCGTTAATCCTGGGATGCGACTATCTCAAAACACTTCTTTCCTGCAACTGGACACTGAACATGAAAAGATTAATTTTTTCGGAAGTTAGCAGAAACAAACTGATGAAAAATCCCCGCAAAAATCTGCCTGTAATATTTTTTATATTATCTCTAGCATTTTTCCTGTTTAGTTTGTATAAAGGTTTATTTTTACCTTTTGCTTTATCAACTCCGCCGCCCAGCAGCGAACAACAACCTTTGCAACCCTTCGAGCAAGTTGTCAAAGACGCGCAAAAGTTTGAAGGACTGTTTACCCTTTACCGCAATCTGGCAACTAATAAAGTTTATCTAGAAATTAAACCGCAGCAACTGGATAAAAAGTTTCTGTGTTTCGTCACATTGGCATCAGGTTTAGGGGAAGGGGGAATTTTGAGCGGATTGCCGATCGGCGATTTCTTGTTTCAACTGCGGCGAGTCCAAAATAACGTCGAGTTTGTCATACCGAATATCTATTTTCGCACTCGTCCGGGCGACCCGCAAGCGGGTTCGGTGGAAAGGGCATTTAGCGAGTCGATTCTCTATTCTTTACCACTCAAAAGCCTTCATCCGCAAAGGCAAACTCTGCTGATAGACTTAGGCGATTTGCTGATGAGCGAAAAGCGCGACTTACCGGGGGTTAAAGCGATTTTGCCGGCGATTTTGGGTGCTGCTTACTCGATCGATGAAGACAAATCTTATTTTAAAGATGTGAAAGCGTTTCCGCTGAATGTAGAAATTGCTTCTATTTACGGTTTTTCCAGCGATAATGACAGTGCAGTTAACTATTTACCTTCGATTCCTGACAGTCGGGCTTTTAACCTCCGCATTCACTACAGTTTCTCGGAAGTGCCTCTCAATAACGGCTACCGCCCCAGACTTGCAGACGAGCGAGTCGGCTATTTTCTGACAGCATATAAAGACTTTTCTGACAAGAGCAGTCGGGAGCCTTTTGTGCGCTACATCAATCGCTGGCATTTGCAAAAGCAAATCCCGACGGCGCCGATGTCGCCTCCGGTGCAGCCGATCGTCTTTTGGATTGAAAATAATGTCCCTCTAGAATACCGCAATGCAATTCGCGATGGCATTTTGGAGTGGAACAAATCTTTTGAAAAAGCAGGTTTTACAGAGGCAATTCAGGTCAAACAAATGCCGGACAATGCTAAATGGGATCCGGCTGATGTCCGCTACAATACTATTAGGTGGTCGAGTTCTTTTGAGTCAGATTTTGCCGGACTCGGGCCGTCTCGCACTAACCCGCTAACCGGGGAAATCTTGGATGCTGATATTTTGTTGGATGCTAATATTGTCCGGCTAATCAAACAGGGATATCGGTCTTTGGTAGAACAAAATCGATCGCTAGCAAAGAGTTTTCAAGGCCGAAACGGCTCTAATACCAATCCCTGTCAGTTCGGGATGTATTCTCGCTATTTGCCGATGCTCGAAAATGCAGATTTAGGCAAAAGCAGCGGGGAGAATTCTCCGGGTGGAATTGTTGATGATTTGCCCACTTTGGTGGAAAGATATCAAGAACAAAAGCGATCGCCCTTATCGCGGTTGATGCTGAGTTCGGATATGTGTTTTGGGTTGGAATCGAGCCGGCAATTTGCGATCGGAGCAATGTCGATGTCTCTGCTGGACAATGCAGCGCCTAGCAGTCCGGTGCTGGAGAATTATGTTAATGATTATATCCGAAATTTGACTGCACACGAAGTCGGTCACACTCTTGGTTTGAGGCACAATTTTCACGGCAGTACAATGCTGCAACCGGAGGATTTGAACAATACTCAGGTAGCTCGCGCCCAAGGTATGGTGGCGTCGGTGATGGATTACCTGCCGATTAATTTGGCACCGCAGGGAACTGTACAGGGCGATTATTATCCGACGATTGTAGGGCCTTATGACGATTGGGCGATCGAGTACGGTTACAAAGTTCTTGGTGGCGCCAACCCCAACAGCGACTTACCAGCGCTGCAACAAATTGCCAGTCGCGCGGGGGAACCGCAATTAGCTTATGCGCCGGATGAGGATACTGTTGACAATCTCGATCCCGCTGCAAATGCCTTCGATCTCAGTAACAATATGCTGAGGTACTCGCAATGGCAATTGGATAATGCTAAGGCAATGTGGAAGCGTTTAGAAAAGCGAATTCCGGTTGGGGAAGACGGTTATAACGAACTGCGGGTGATGTTTGATTCGGTGTTCGGGTATTATTTTCAGCAGGTGATGAATGCTACTTTGTACGTCGGCGGACAGTCGTTTAGTCGGATTCGCCCGGGAGATGCGAAGGGAAAATTGCCGTTTGTGCCGATCGAGCTTTCACAACAACGAGAAGCTTTGGCTACACTGGACAAGTACGTATTTGCAAGCGATGCGTTTAGTTTTGCGCCGGATTTGCTAAATAAATTAGCGCCTGCGCGCTGGGAGCACTGGGGAAGTCCGGCTTTGGTGTTTCCTCTAGATTACCCGATCGGCGATCGAATTACTTTTATGCAGCGATTTGTGCTGCGAGTGTTGCTATCTCCAGTGCGGCTGGCGAGACTGCGGGATGCGGAGTTAAAATCTGCGCCGGAAAGCGCTTTGAAATTACCAGAATTGTTCGATACTTTGCAAAACGATATTTGGAAAGAGGTTTTGCAGCCGTCCAAGAAGATGCAAATTTCGACTTTTCGGCGATCGTTACAGCGAGAACATTTGGCGATTTTAATCGGAATGGTGCTGCGAAAAACCAGTACACCTGAGGATGCGCGGAGTTTGGCTTGGTACGAATTGCGGCAGTTGCGGGAGGGTTTGAGCAAGAGTATTCGGAATTTGGATCGGAGTGCGGATGCTTATACGCGGGCTCATTTGGAGGAAACGCGCGATCGAATTTCTAAGGTTTTGAATGCACAGATTCAGTCGAATTAACATGGGTGTCCAGAAACCAGGTTCGGATCTTAGTATTTTTTTGGCAATACAAAGTATCCTACAAATAATTTGCAAACGCTAAACTTCTGTCATCGCAATGATTTGAGCGATGGTTAATACCAACTGAGGAAAAGTTGGAGAAACAATAATGGCTTCTCCTTGATATCGCTGTGCCTGATATTCACCATCGATTAAGCGGTTGATAGTCACCGTAGACTGTTTTGGAGAGCCAATATACTGAACGCCTCCCAACCCTGCATAATCAACAATCCAATACTCCAGGATTCCTAAAGTTTCATACTCATTCAATTTGATGCGGTAATCATCCCGCCAATTCGTACTAACAACTTCGATCGCCAAGGGAGGTGGAATATAAGCCGCAGCAGAGGCAGAACTTTGACGCATTCTGACCCATTCTTCCTTGGCAAACACCAGAATGTCAGCTTTACGACTCGATTCACTTTCGCCCGGGGCAGCGTTCAATCTGACTTGTTTACTTTGTCGAGGAATGTAGGGAAGGTTCAAGGATTGGCAATGATCCACCAAGAGACGACATAAACCATCGACGACATCCTCATGTTTGGCTGTGGGTTCACTCAGGGGCATGGCAACTCCATTGACTAGCTCGAATGACCTACCGGATTTGTCATCCCAGTTGAGGAATTCCTCGAAGGAAAGGGTTTTTTGGGCGATCGCAACCATTGATATTCACCTTTTGGGTAGGTTGGCTCTCTGTTGTCTGTTTTTAGCTTAACGTGGCTCTTGTAGGGTGCGTTAACGAAGTATACCGTAAACTTTGACACCTCTTCTCGGTGTTACTGTCCGCGTCCTGGTTTGCAATCTACAAAACCTAATGCTTCTGTATCGAGAAAACTGGCGATCGCCATTTCGATCGTCGCTGCTCGTTCTGGCAAACGTCCCAAAATAACTTCGGCATCAGCAGGAGAAAGTTGTTCTTGAAGTTTGGCTTGCATGGCATTCACCTTTGGGTTGGAATTTGAACGTTGTACGGAGGTTCAGTGGCTCTTAGAATGATGGCTTCTAGTTCCAATAGTAACGCAGGGTTTTCACAGTAAGAGACTAATTGCATTGCAATTCGCACATCCTCGTCATTGTACTTATCGAGCCACGCCCATAAAAAAGCTTTGTGCCCGCCGCTGAAGCGTCCTCGTAGGCTCTTGGTTTTACCGATGTAAAGTAATCCGTCAGTTATGTGCCTGACTGCATAGATGCCAGGGCGAGCAGGAATGTTACCAAACTCACGAGTCAAGGGTTGACATTGCTCGAAAGGAGTAAAGGCGATCGCATCTAGAATTTTCCGCGCTTGGGCTTGCAGTTCAGAATCGTTTGTTGGCATGGAAGCAAGAAGGCTAATTGCACAGAAATCATGTTCCCACAAATTCTGTTATAGCTCCAAATTTTAGCGATCGGGCTTTCACCTTATCAAAAACTTCATCATCTGCGACTTCTCGATTTTACTGCCCGCGTCCTGGTTTGCAATCTACGAAACCTAATGCTTCTGTGCCCTTGAAAATTGGCGATCGCCATATAGAAAACGATCGCCCTTCTTCGTTTTTCACTCCATCGACCACCGCATGCAAGGCGTGACTGCTTCTGCCTCAACTTTTTGCCCGGAGCTTTTGACTGTCCGAAAGTCGCTGCTTATTACGCATTTGCTGAAATAATACGCTCAACTTCTTTTTCAAGACCGAATAGCTCTTTGGAGTTGATCGCCACTCCAATATTGTTTGGTATTTGCGTTATAGGAACAGGTACGTTAGATGTTGGAGCTTTGACAATTTGAATTTCACCGAAAGCCGTATGCATTGCTCCAGCATAATGAATACCTAACAGGCGAATTCGGCTTTGTCCCATATAAGTATTGCCCTTGTTATCCATGTAGCCACCAATATTTGCAAGGAAGACTGGCGAACCACTTGAACCTGGAAAACTAGCTACATCTGTTAGAAACTCAGAATTCCCATTCCAAGATACATTAGCATGAGTTGCCGTTATGCCTTTGCGTATAACAGGAAGATTATTCTTGGCATCCCAAATTCCGTCTGGATATCCAATCATGACTATATCTTCCATAGATGAATAACTTTCTCGTTCTTCATCACTTGGGATTAAATCCATTGGCAACGCCATATAAAACAATTTCTCGCCAGACTGCCGGACTTTATTCACAAGAGGGCTAATAATAAATGCGGCCAAATCAATATTTTGATCTGGATGTTTTATACACTGCTCTTCAAAGTTGGCGAACTGAAATAACTGGTGCTTTCCAGTATCAGGAAGACCTTCATCATTAGCCAAAGTGACATGAAACCTGCCAATGTTCGCATTTTCTACGACATGCTTATTAGTTACAATGACTGGAATACCAAGACCTTCCTTTTGAAGAAAGTTCATATAAAAACCTGTTCCAGTAGAAATTCCTCCGCTATGGAGAACTGTCTCTATCCTTACCGTACTGTGAGTGAGTTGATCTATTAAGCCGAGGCTCATTATTTCTCCTTTTGTATAACTTATAATTGTATCGCAGTTGCGGTACAATACCCAATAGAATAGAAAAATACCGCCGCTCGCTAATGTATTTCACCAAAAGTAGCAGTAATCCACACAGCAATGGCTGGCGATCTATGAGCATTCAATCGTTCTGGCAAACGTCCCAAAATAACTTCGGCATCAGCAGGAGAAAGTTGTTCTTGAAGTTTGGCTTGCATGGCATTCACCTTTGGGTTGGAATTTGATAGATACATTCAAGCCACTACCCAACTCAGATTTAGCGGTCTAACGTTCCGCCTCACCCGCCACTAGCCAGCTTTCGGACTTAACAGATCCACTTTATCCGGTCGGCATACAGGTGGATGTTATCTCGCTGTGGTAGATTTAGGTCGTCAGATTCTTCAGTAATAAATATGCGATAACTTTTTCTTCTGCGGCTTTCGGCAAATACATTCGCATAAGATCGTCACCGAACCCATCACCGATTGCGGCTTGGATGCTCATATTGACAGAATAGAACGTATCGATCTTGCTTTGGATAGGATGTACCAAGTCTATCACCTTGTCGAAGCATTCGCCTGTGGTCGCATAAAAAGCGTCTGCTATTTGCAGATATTCGTACTTTGGGACTTTAGATCCGAAATTATAGTTCGCATATTCCCTAATGTCTTGTAGGCGCTGGAACTCATCCAAATAAGCATTAGACAATAATCGCTTTTGTATTAACCTTTGATTTATGAGATTTTTCAAGGTTGCGTGTTTGATGCGCTTCAATTCATTCGTGTCTGTCTGGTAATCCAAAAATAGCAGTGCCATTGAAAGATGGAAAATCGAGTAATAGAAGCCGATAGGTGGCAGCAGTATCGTTTTTGTTTCTTCCCATATTGATTGAGAATTCTCGCGGAAACATATAGCTGCTAATAAGTGGTGAGCACTTTTCGGATAGCGGTCAAACCATTTGTCGCTGTCTTCTGCTCGTAAATTCTGTTCCATTTCCAATAGGTACGTTGAAAGTCCAGGGGGCATCATAGTTTTCAATTTTATCTAATTCTGGTTCTGGCCCGCCATAATATTAGGCACAGCGAGATAACTTATAATTGTATCGCAGTTGCAGTACAATACCCAATACAATAGAAACATACCGCCCATCGCTAATGTATTTCACCAAAGGTAGCAGTAATCCACACAGCAATGGCTGGCGATCGATAAGCATTCAACCAAATAGTCATGCGGCTAAAACGGGATGGTCGAGTTTGCGGACTGCATACAATAGCGCAGCTTTAATATCGTCAAGTTCCAAGTCTGGCAATTCTTCGAGGATTTGCTCAAAACTCAAACCCGCAGCTAGCAACTCTAGGATATCGATGACTCGAATCCGCATTCCCCGGATGCAGGGACGATCGCCACATTGATCTTGGATTCACCGTGATTCTGTCAAACAGATAAGCAACGGATGCTGGCATTGGTTAAAATTGTTTGAAATCTTTGTCTCTAGCTTACTTCATTTATCGCGCCAAACTCACACCGCGATATAATTCTGCGATCGCTATCTACAGTAACGGGGGTTGACGAATTCGATCGCCTTAAACTACAACCGTTTCAGTAATTCATCGTATTCGTCGTGTGCACCAATCCAGTACCAGTAAATACGATCGGCTTCCAATAAACCTAAAACACGATAATTGATACTGACACGAGCAGAATAAATCGGTTGCTTCTGACTGACTCGCTTGAACTGAAGACTTGGATGATAAGGATCATCCTGCCAAAGGGCATAAGCTTTATCGGCTTGTTCCTGAACTGATGCAGGAAGACTCTCTAGCCGCGTGCGAAATGACCTTGTAACACTTGATTTCATTTTTGTGTTGGAAAAACCTCATCAAGTGGAACCGTTTCTCCTCCCGCAATTTCTTGACGTACCATTGCAGCCATCTGATCCCATTGATCGTCTGTCGTGTCAGCAAAACGAGTTTCCCATTTTTGCTCGTCCTGCAACTCTGCCAAAAACCGAGCCGCGATCGCATCTTGCTGATCGGGTGGAAGTTTTTGGATTTGGGCGATCGCCTGTTGAAGGAGTTCAGTCATGATTTTGTTTAAAACCTGTCTCTCTAGCTTACTTTATTTATCGATCGAAATTCACGTTGCCATATAATTCTGCGATCGCCATGCTGTAATAGAGATCAGTCCCTTCAAACTTCCATAGTTTATGACCACAGCAGTATCTATTGACATTGGTACACTCATTACACGCACTCCCGGATTGCATGGTGGATGTCCCCACATCCTCGGTAAGGGCGTTACCGTTCGCCGGATTGTCACCTGGTACAAGCGAGGATTGAATGCTGAAGAGATTTGCGATCGCATTTCTCATCTCACCCTCGCCGAAGTCTACGCCGCACTCACCTACTATCATGCCAACACCGCAGAAATTGAAACTGATTTAATCCATCAAGCAGCAGAAGCCAAGCGCCTAGAAGCTTTGTACACCAACTTTGGTAAAGAAGCATGAGTGAGATTAAGATTTACCTAGATGAAGATTCCCAAGATCAGTCTCTTCTACGGGCATTACGATCGCGTCAAGTCGATGTAACCACCGTCAATGAAACTCAAACAGAAGGATTAATCGACGAAGAACAACTTCGGCTAGCTACCACTCAAAACAGAGTGCTGTACAGTCACAATATTGGAGACTTCTGTCAGTTACATACTGAGTTTCTGATCGGAGAGGAATCTCATGCTGGCATTGCGCTGATATCGCAAGACTATTCTGTTGGTGAGCAAGTCAGAGCCATTATGGAACTAACTGCTAATAAGACAGCAGAGGAAATGGTGAACCAGTTAGAGTTTTTGGGTAAATACTTGAAAAATAGCTAAATCAAGAAAGCTGACAATATTGCTGTGCCACCTCGACAAAGTGCATCAACTAAGTTGCGATCGTTAGCATGAGCTCTTGAGGATTCAACAGTTGACGTTTGGAGGCATTGAGAAATTCGATGCTAACTGGTTCATCATTTTCGTCATAACTGACAATCACGCCTCCAGGTTCAGAGATAGCATTGGCTGGAAACGCATCACGGAAGATAAAAATCAGAATGTCTGCTTCTGCATCGTATTTAACTTTCATCGGTATTCTCCTGCCAATATCGCTTAACTTGATTTGTCCAGTACAGAGTTAAGATTCGTCTGGTTTTGCCAATTTCAACAAAGGGTACTCTAAGAAGACCGTTGCCTCGTTTAATTTGAGCCACCAAGACATCATCTTCCACGATAATCTGTTGAGGATTGGTTAGGGCCGCCTCAACCTCTTCCCTGGTAATTTTCAATCGCTCTTCCCATTGTAGCTGACGTTCCTGGGCGTGTTTTGTCCAAACAATTTGCATATCTCCTCATACTCCCGATTCCTCTGTAGCTTCCATTTGGAATTTTGCATTTTGCATTTTTAATTATAACGCCTTGCACTCTGCTGCCAACGGAATGCCCAACTCCGTGAGTAGTGGAAAGTTTTCATTTTCAATTTCAGCAATGTCTTCGGGAGAATCGTCCTCATTCGGGAATAATTCAGCTTCCAAAAATTCCCATATCTTGTATCTTTCAGCAACTCCCAGTGACGAAATAGCTTCCAGCAGTGATTGAAATGAGATATCTACTTTCACGGCATTCTCAGTCATCAAAACTTTCCTCCACTTTTAATTTTATATTTAGCATATTTCTTCAAAACTTTCAAATTTGAAACCTTTGTCTATAGTTTACTTTATTTATCGTCCAAAACTCACACCGCGATATAATTCTGCGATCGCAACTTCAAGCTCAATACTCTGTAACATCACTAAATCGCCCGCACCATAAACCACCGTTTCCCAACGTTCCCCAGCCCCATCTTTCACTCGACGGCGACACTCTACTCGCATCTCATCCTGCGCGATTAAAACATACTCTTCCAACGATTCCAACAGTCGATAATCCTCAAACTTATCAGTGCGATCGAATTTTCCCGTCGAAGGAGACAGCACCTCAGCAATCAACTTAGGATAGCGCTTCACATAGCGATCGCTCCGATCGCGCGGATCGCACGTCACAAAGGCATCGGGATAATAGAAAAACTCATCCGCATAATTCACCTTCACATTACCGGAAAAAAACTGACATTCCCCATCACGCAGGTGAAAATTAATAGCCGTTAAAAAATTAATCGCGAGACGGCTATGATCGTCGCTACCACCCGCCATTGCGTAGACTAAACCGCGCCGATATTCATGGCGGACTGTATTGTCATGTTCCAGGGAAAGGTACTCTTCGGGGCTAAATCCAGAGGGGATGGCAATCATAGTATTGCAGGCAAATTTAATAGCTTAATTGTAGCGATTTTCGAGCGTTCTTTTTTTACCGCAGATCAAAGCAAATTAACGCTGATGAACGCAGATGGGAGTATGACTACCGCCATTTTACCATAAACAAAACCCGCAAGATGCGGGCTTCATTTTAATAATGGCAATTTAACTTATTACTACATCACCACGGCACTAATTAAAGTGTGCACATTGTGGACAACAGCAGTAGTAAAGTTGTGAGTCGCAGGCAAACTATCAACCACGATTCCAGCGCACAATAGCATCAGATACAGAATAGAGTATTTAAAGAGCGATCGCGCAACCTTCTTATCTTCTGGAGTCTGCAACAGCAACCAAGCCTTTTGGGCAAAAATCGCACCGAGGAAAATAGCTGTTCCCGCATACACCGGGCCCGCCAAATTCAGCGGATAAACAAACAGCAAAGTTGCAGGAAGCATCAATAACGTGTAAATCCAAATTTGGCGGGCTGTCTCTTCATCGCCCTCAATTACCGGCAACATCGGCACGCCTACTTCCTTGTATTCGTCGCGAATCATCATTGCTAACGCCCAAAAATGCGGCGGTGTCCACAGGAAGATAATCCCAAACAGCAGCCACGCACCCCAACTCAAATCTCCCGTCACCGCAGCCCAGCCAACTAGCGGGGGAATCGCCCCTGCTGCACCACCGATGACGATGTTTTGCACGCTGTGGCGCTTCAGCCAGTGGGTGTAAATTAGGACGTAGAAAACGATGCCGGACATTGCTAGCAAGGCTGCTAATAAGTTGGCGACAACTGTCAGTAATGTAAAGGAGATTGTCGCTAGGGCGATCGCAAATATCAAAGCATCCCGTTTCTTGACACGCCCGGAAGGAATCGGCCGCCACCGCGTGCGCTCCATGATATAGTCAATGTCGCTGTCGTAGACGCAATTAATCGTATTCGCCGACGCGGAAGCTAAAGCGCCTCCGGTAATAGTTGATACCAGTAATAGCGGATCGACTTCTCCTTTGGCGGCCATCCACATTCCGGCTGATGTGGTGATTAGCAGCAGTAAAATAATTCTCGGTTTTGTAAGTTGGTAGTAACTTTTCACCACTTGCGAAAAGTTTTCGTGGAGGCGAGGGCTATTGTTTGTAAGAACTTCTTGCATCGGTTATTAATTGTTAGTTGTTACTTGTTAGTTGTCAGTTGTCATTGCTTCGTAGATACAAGGGGCGGGTTTACAAGAGATATTTGTTGTAGGTGAAAAGATTGATAAACCCGCCCCCACCGAGGGATAAATCAGGCACCTGTTGCTCAAGGAATAGATAAATCTGCCTTGTCTATCATGTCCGGTTGATTCATGCTTGTATGGGCGGGGCGGGTTTATGAAACTGTTGGCTTTTATCGAGAATAATGGTGAACCCGCCCCTACAAGATTTTGCATCATAGAACAACGATGCTACCGGACACGATCTGACTTTCAAGCTGATAAAACCCGATCGCGCCACGACAAAACACTAAAAGCTAGCAGGGTTCCCAGCAATGCTGCGCCGACTGCTTGGTGGGCGACTGTCAGCGGTTCTACCTGAAGGTGCAGCCGGAAAGTTGCCAATCCCAAAACTAATTGAGCAATCAGACAAAGACTCGCTAAATTCCCTAATTTTCGCAAGTTTGAATGGAGTGCTGGTTGCCGCCAAGCCATGACTGCTACTGCTAAAGTTGCTGCGGTAGCTGGTACGATGCCGGCGATGTGGCTGTTCATTACCGAACACAATTCTGAGGAACCAAAACATTGATGCAGCGCCCATCTAGAGCCGACTAATGCTCCTAGCAGACTTTGGAGATAAACTAGCAGTGCTGCGATCGAACTTACCCATGCTAATTTGCCTGTATTGCCTGTAGCTTCGTAAGGAGTCAGCATAAAACCGATCGCTAGCAGGGCGCAAAAAAACAGTAAAGCCGTTCCCAAGTGAGCGGTAACGATGTCAAATCGCAGCAGTTGCGTCACGGTGAGGCCGCCCAATATGCCTTGAAAAACTATTAAAAATACTGCGCCGGCGCTGGCGAGGGGCAGCCAAGTCGGCAGGCGGCTGCGGTAGAAGACAGAAAGTGCTAAAAGGGCGATCGCGCTTAAGCCAATTGCTGCTGCATCCAAACGGTGAAACCACTCCAGAAATACCTGCAAATTCATTTGCGCTGCGGGTATTAATTGACCGTAGCACAGCGGCCAGTCCGGGCAAGCGAGCCCCGCATTCATGACGCGCGTGGCGCTGCCTACTGCCATTAACAGCCAGGTTGCGATCGCAATTTTCCACACTAGGCCGCGGATAATATCTTTTGGCTGCCACTGCACTCCTGCTGCTGCGTTTGGCCCCTTTAAAACTGAGTTTGCCATGAACTTTACCTTAGCCTTTGTTATCGATCGAGCTTAATTAAATATTGCGGTTTTGCTTGGGCTGATCTTAGCCGAGCTTAACACTCTTTTTCTCTAAGAAACCGTCATCTTTACTACCTTAGCGACACTTTTATGCAATTAGTTTGTCTTTAGATTTTTTTCAACTTTCCTGTTTATATTACAAAAGATTTCAGGATTTTTGCTAAACTTCAAAAAACTTTAATCTTTCAGCACCATCCGTGATGGTTGACAACTCCCGCACTGTCGGGTTTTTGTTAAAAAATAAAGATATAATTAAGAAATAGCTTGTTAATAAAAAAGTGTGATATCCAGCATTCAAAAGTGTTTAGCTCCTCACACTTTTTGAAAGTCACAGTGGATACAGCAGAAAACCCTCAGCCTGGTTTTTGGTATTTTTCGATGGATTCTGGTTAAATAATCATAGCCGTTGGCGATCGCACGGACAAGGCCTCATCACCTTAGTTTTTTTACTATTTCGGCTGGCTGCAACCTATGTATTTTCGTCCATCAAACCGCGTTGCTCGGTACCCGTGCCTCTATGACTATCTAAGATTATTAAAAAAATGTCAAAATATAATTAGATTGGTTTTTCTGCCTCCTGCCTTTTCCCTCTTCCTTCCCTCTTCCTTCTTTTTACCCGATCGCGTAACCGTTATAGCCGTTATAGCCTTCTTCCCTCTTCCTTCTTCCTGATGACTAATAACGTTCGCGAGCGGGGACGCTCGCACACTAATAACGTTCGCGAGCGGGGACGCTCGCACTAATAACGTTCGCGAGCGGGGACGCTCGCACTAATAACGTTCGCGAGCGGGGACGCTCGCACTAATGACTGAATCTAAAACTTAAAATCTAAAATTGTGCAGCCATGTCCCAAAAAAACGAAACCGCTGTTTTGGTATTATCACTCCTAATTACGATCGGGCTAGCCGGTGCAGGTATTTGGTGGCTGACAAGCCGCGGCGGCATTCCTGGAGGTTTATCACCCGAAAATCAGACGTTTTCTAAGCCCCCGACGGGGAATTCATCGCAGTCAGAGCAGCAAATTCAGCAGCGTCTGAGTGCCGGAAAAAAACTGTTAATTTCTGAAAAAGCAACAACAACTAAAGAATCAGCAGTAGAGGCGATCGCATCTGGCAAATACAACGCGGCTATTTCAGACTTACAAGCTTCACTGCAAACCAATCGCAACGATCCCGAAGCACTAATTTACCTCAACAACGCCCGTATCGGCAATCAAAAATCCTACACAATTGCCGCAGCGGTTCCCATTGGCACCGATATCAATGCTGCTCAAGAAATTCTGCGGGGAGTCGCTCAAGCTCAAAATGAAATCAACCAAAAGGGCGGCATTAACGGGACTCCCTTAAAAGTGCTAATTGCTAACGACGACAACAACCCAGAGATTGCCTCGCAAATTGCCAGTGCGATCGCCAATAACTCAGAAATTTTAGGAGTAATCGGGCATTTTGGTTCGGACACCACCCTAGCAGCGAGCAAGATTTACCAGCAAAATCAATTAGTAGCAATTTCTCCGACAAGTACCTCTGTGCAGCTTTCAGGAGTTGGCAGCAATATATTTCGGACAGTTCCGAGCGATCGATTTGCGGCGAATGCTCTTTCCCGCTATATGCTGACAAAATTGCCAAAGCAAAAAGTTGCTATATTTTTTAATTCTGCCAGCAGTTACAGCAAATCTTTAAAAGATGAATTTACTACTGCTGTTTACGGAGATGGCGGACAAATCGTATCGGAATTTGACTTTGCTAAGGGGAATTTTAATGCTGCCGAAAGCGTTAAAAGTGCGATCGCCCAGGGAGCAGAAGTCATGATGTTAGCGTCCAATTCGGCGACTATCGACCAAGCTTTGCAAGTAGTGCAAGTCAACGCCAAACGGCTGCCATTACTAGCAGGAGACGGCGCTTATAGTGCTAAAACACTGCAAATTGGTGGCGCAGGAGCCACAGATATGGTGTTAGCAGTTCCTTGGCACATTCTCGCAGATCCGCAGTCAAACTTTCCCCAAACCTCGAAACAACTTTGGAATGCTGAAGTCAGTTGGCGCACAGCTTTAGCTTACGATGCGGCGATCGCGCTAATTGTCGGATTAGGGCGCAATCCGACTCGCACAGGCATTCAACAAGCTTTATCTGCGTCAGATTTTTCGGCAACAGGAGCATCGGGGCCGATTCGCTTTTTACCTTCGGGCGATCGCAATCGAGCAGTTCAATTAGTAATTGTTAAACCGGGAAATCGCACCAGTTACGGTTATGAATTTGTGCCGATATCCGGTTTATGAGATCTTTACCTTTTATGAATAGGCCGGAAAGCCTGTTTCATAATAAAAGAAATGGGGTTGTTTTGGTCTTTCTTCAAAGAGGATTGACAACAAGAATACCTTTACCAGGGCCTTCGTAAATTTCAACTCTAGAGACTTGTCCACTACCGGCATAAAATGTAACTCCGGCGAGCGAGCGAGATGGCATTGATTGCCAAACACCGTCTTCTGAAGACACCACATTAGTTATGAATCCATCCTCCCAGGTAATTGTAATTTGGGTGAGACTCTGCTTGACTGAGCAGCCGATTGTTTGTGCCTGTCGTTGATTTTGTCCGTAAAAACTACATACACCTTTATAATTTTTAGTGGAGCTACTTGTCTGGGCTTGAGCAACGATACCGAAAGTAGTGACAGATGCCAGGAGTAAATTTGTCACTAAAACCGCTTTACAAAACAAAGACGAGTTGAGTTTCATAGGTTCGCAAAATTTTACAAATATAACTAAATTTATGTTATCAAAACATTTATATTCTGTCAATCAATTTTGACTGTGGAAAAATAATAGATAGGATATCTGAATGTCTTTTTTAGACAATTGATCGGAATAGGAACACGGCAATGCCGTGTCCTGATTTATGGTAATATTAATTCCCATGCTACCGGATTTGATATGAGTTTTAAACTTGGGAAACTGCGATCGCCCTAACCGGCCTGTTTCTCTCAAAAATAGCCCTCGGTTTCAAAGCAATTCTCAACAACAGCCACAGCGAGTGCCATTCTCCGGGCGTTTCCTGGCGCTTCCACTGGCCGGGGCGACAGTACAGCATTTCGATCAAACAGCGGTGTTGGCTCATGTTTAGGCGATCGAACGCAATTCGCACAGTCGGAAATTCCGCAACACTGCACCCTGCTGCATCCCGAAAATTCGACTCCAAGTGAGATTTCTCGCTAACCAACTCAATCTTAGCCACAGGAATCAAACATTTCTCTTCCATAATTTCCAGAGTCGCCGAGTCGCAATCAATCAAACAGTTGCCAAAACGAGCTTCGGTGTCCAACTCCATCACAGGCGGCGCTACGGATATCCTCGCTTTGACTGCTACGCTGCGAGCTATCGCTCTGATTTTACCCTGCGATAAACTTGTCTCAGCGGCATATTTGGGTAACATCTCTGCTGCGGTAAAACTCTGTTTGCTCCCTTTACCTTTGACCGCAAAACTCGGCCGTTCAGTCAGAGCAACTTCAGCGCCACTTTCTGAAATTACAGTAGTTATTCCCCAAAAACTTTGACCGCCCACATTCAACTGCACCACCCTGTGCAAATTGAACCATTCGTATATATCCGGCTTAGGAATATCCACCAAAATTAGCAGCGCAATTCCCAGCATCAGCAGGTTGTAAGCGCTCCAAATCCAGCCCGCACTCACACCTTTTAACGAATCAGCACTTGCTGATATTCCCTGCCAACTGCCCATATTTTTAACTAAATGAATGTTTAAATTATGGAACAAACCGAATGCTGTAGCTGCGAACAATAAAATCAAAGGCCATCCCAAATTCCAGTTAAAACTAAAGCGATCGGTCGCAATTCCTTTTGGCGTCACATTAAACCCTTTCTGAAAGGGATTGAGCATGGCACTCACCACCGTCACCGCCAAAGGAATACACTGGACGAACGAGTAAACATCTGATAGCAAAGCCGATCGCGATTTGCGGTTCAGCCAAGAAAACACAGTAACTTGCACCAAATAGTAAGGCAGGAAAAAGTAGACCAATTCCCGCGCATTTGTCCGCAAAGGAAGTACCCCAAGAAACGCATAAGCTAAAGGCATCAACAGAAACACAATCCTGCTTAAACTGGTAAACCAGTGCAGCAATCCTTCCAGGTGACACAGCCTTTGTACGAATCTGAGACCGCGAATCGTTAAAGGATTGGAATCAATAAAAAATGCCTGAAGGGTGCCTCGCGCCCAGCGCAATCTTTGAGTTAGATGGGCTTCTATATTTTCAGCCGCCAAACCAGCACTCAATTTTTCATCTAAGTAAACTAAACGATACCCGGTGGCTGACAACCGAATTCCGGTAAAATAATCTTCGCAGATTGAATTTGTGACAAAGCCTCCCACTGTTTGTAGCGCGCTGCGCCTCATTACAAAAGACGTGCCAGCACAAACTACGCTATCTGCACTATCTTTGATGATTTCAATTTGCCTGTAAAATACTTCTTCTTCTGGCACCAGCACATTTTCTAAACCTAAATTTCGGGCAATGGGATCGTGGTTGTAAAAGCTTTGCGGTGTTTGCACGAGGGCGATTTCTGGATTTTGAAAAAAGCCAACTGTTCTTGTTAAAAAGTTTTTAGTGGGAATGAAGTCGGCATCAAAAACTACAATGAGTTCTCCATTTGTTAGGCTTGTGGCGTGGTTGATGTTACCAGCTTTGGCGTGACTGTTATCTGGTCTAGTTATATACTTGCATCCCAGTTCTTTGGCTAGCAATTGGATTTCAGGGCGCTTTGTATCGTCAAGCAAATATACTTGTTTGTTAGGATAATCTAAAGCTTGACAGCCGATGACTGTGCGCCTCAAAATAAAAATTGGTTCGTTGTAAGTTGGGATGAAAATGTCTGCGGACGGGGCAAAGTTTCCCTCTGCAACTGCAACAGCCATGCGATCGGCTTCTCGATGCCTGTCTTTCATACTCAGCATTAAATACATTTGAATGCTGCTGCTGACAACCATCAGCATTTCTAGGAAAAACAGTCCCAAACTAAAGATACCGTTGAGGGGATCGCTTAAATTTAGGGTAACTAGCGATCGCCACAAAACGTAGCGAATGGTTAAAGCCAAAACTATGCCAACTACCACAGCCCGCGACCATTTCTGTGGTTGAGGCGAAATTTTAATGGTAGCTAAAGCAACCGAGACGAGGGCGAAAGTCGGCACTAACAAATACATCTTGCTCGCAGCAGGTACTTGCAGCCACACAGGCGGGTTTTGCTGCCAAGTATTGATTGTGGCAAAAATACCGCTGACTGTACCTTCACCGCTAAACCAGGCTGCGGCGATCGCACCTGCGAAAGCAACTACCCCCAACACGACTAGCGTTGCCATCTGTACGTGCGAAATCCACCTAAAAAAGCGGCGTTTCAAGTCTTGAAGGTCACATCTTGAATTTCTCATAAAATTTGCAATTCCCGATCGTATCTGCAACTGTCAAGGTTTCCTGCTGTTCACTTTTTAATCCCGTTGAAAATTCCGACACACCCCACTGACGATATTTACATTTTTTAACATTCTGACAATTTTTTGACACTCCCCGCCGTAAAACGGACGGGGATTCTTAAGAAAATCAAGCCTCAGTAGACTTTCATTCGTAACGGCTGGGCTCTCGCAGCCTCTAGACAGTCCGGTAAAACCATTCTGCTTACTTTTACGTCCGATATTGGCCGCGCCTTGTGCGTCAGCATTAATCAAATGTCCTTCTTTACTCCGATACAATCCACGCTTAACTCGCTTACCCGAAAACTGGTAAGTAGCTGGCCGATCGGCATTGTAGAGGGGCAACTCATCGCCATCCAACAAACTGGATTTAGATGTGTAAGATTCTTCCTGCTCCTTGTATTTCAACCCATATCGCTCACAGAGAGTTCTAAGTTTATTTCTCAGGGTATAAAAGGGAATCTGGACAAAGTTTTGATTGGTGCGACGACCAAGATTGATATCTTGCTTCATCCCAAGGTTGAATCCGACAATCAAGCATTCAATTTTAGTATTAACGCAATGGTCGATTATGAGTCTTGCAGCTTTATTCAGGTAATCCCTGATTTGGTTGCTACGATTGATATACAGCCGAGCCTGACGCTCGGTCAGTTTTTCTATCTTCTGTCGATCTTTGATAGATTGCAGTCTAGCATTTTCCTTGTTGAACCACTGGTTAATAGATTTAAGTTTGCGACCATCCACAATAAAGGATGCCCCATTGGTGTCAACACAAGTTGCCAGATTGTCCAATCCAAGATCGATCGCCAGAGAACTACCAGCAATCGTTTCGGAGGGTTCATTTGCCCTTTTAGAGATATACTCAACCTCGAAGAATCGAGCATCGTATTTAGGGTGAATCCGAACCTCTTTGAGCTGAGCGGGGTCGAGTCGTTGTGGAAAGTTAATTACTATATCTCCAAATTCCTTTTTAAAAGCATAGGACATCGGTACTTTAAACTTTCCATCTTTGACTTTAATCCGAGGGATTATTAACACGAAATACCCATCTTTGGGCTGGTAGTGAGGAAGTCTTACCTTCTGTTGATAAGTGCCAGATTTAACCGCATTAATCAGTCCAAAAAAGCTGTTAAAGGTTCGATCTACCACCTTCAATGTTTGCTGTGCAATGTCTGTATTGAGGGCTTGGTAGTTCTCATTCTCTTTGCACAGATCGCACAGCCGACTCATAGCGCAAGTGTTTACGTTCTTCAAAAAAGTATTGGCGAACGGTGTAAAGACCCACATTGTAGAGGTTCTTACTCAGCCTGCACAACTCTCTGAGCGCCAAGAATTCGGCTTTGTCAAGGTCGCGTAGTTGGTTTTTCTGAGTAGAGTACATAAACATTGCTTTCGCTGATATCACCATTATATAGCGAAAGTTAACCAACAACAAGTTATTTTTGCCATGCATAGATTTATTGCTCATTCGTCGCTCACCTCTCCCTACCGATACCTAACGATTGTCGGTTTCGGTTGGGGTGAGACTCCTCACTCGCCTCCTATCCCTCCCCGCGCTAAAAGCGACGGGGTTTCTCGGAGGTTCCGATGATAGTTCACTCGCTGCTTAGTGGCAAACTGCTCAGCAATATCCAGTCCAGGCAAAGTATAGCAAGAGCTTCTTGAGATTGTGTGCGATCGCACAACTACAAACCTGGTTGGATTTTCGGAATGCACGTGCTCATAAAATTCTGCGGACTAAAGTTCACACTACAAACGTGCCTCCCTATAAACCAATACTGTTCACTTAAGACAGATCGCCCCTAACCCCCGTTAAAAAAGGGGAGTAGGGGGTGGGACAAGAATGCTCTCAAAGTCAACCCCTACTCCCCTTTTTAAGGGGGATGCGAGGGGGATCTCCGGCGCATAAATAGTGTTAAGTAAACCGTATTGCCCTATAAACCAAATTTTTTGCCCCATTTCTGATGGTTTTTCCTGTTTACTGCCAGCCTTCTTCGACTTTTTGCAGTTATTTCAACCAAAAAATATCATGTCTACAAATCAAATAGGATTGCTATCGTTTGAGATAGCAATCCCTAGGGGCTAATAATTAGACGAATGTGACATCTAACTAAAGGTAGATTGATTTTATATTAATTTAAAAAATTACCGCGATCGCAGCCTAAAAAACTAGCCGTCAAAAACTAATCAGAAATTTCTAATTGCGAGATTGCATAGCGGGCGACAGCCAAACCAACTCTCGCCTGTTCTATTTCCGACAATTGGGCCCAAGGTCTTCTAGTCTCCATCACCACTTCCACTGCGGACGAATCAGCCTCTCGCATCGCATAAGCCAAAGGACGCGCCAACACCTGCAAATCTTCCTCAGCCCACTGAGGCAAAATATCTAACACGCACTCAACCATTTGGTCAGCTAAAGATTGATACTTAACAGTTGCGTTTTGGACGCTTTGAGCGATGCAGGCTAGAAAATCTTGAGGAACCCGAGCAAATTTTTCGCGCAAAGACTTTTGTAGAGAAGTCGCCAGCCAAATTTGTTCTAGTTGTCCGAATAAAACTTGCGACTTCTCCGCTATATCGCTGTCGCTGAAGGAATCAAACAGGGCAAATTCTTGCTCTAGATCGGTTAAATAAGATTCTGATTCAAGCTGTGCGGGATTCCAAGGATAAGCAACATCAGTCTGAACTATTGTGGTGAGAAGTTCCATCTGCGCCTGAGTTTGTGAGTCGCGAAAATATTGAGAATCAGGAGATTGGGTAGCCATGATGTAATACCTAAGTAGTTCAAGTAAAATACAGAAGGTGGACTCTGCCAAGTGCTAGTTGCCAGTGGTGAGTAACTGTTTTAACTTCAGACTTGAGACACGGGCGTCGAGAACTTTGGTGTCCCGATCGCCGATTGCCTTCATTAGCTACACCCGCACCTTAATTAGTTCCGCAATCAGTCTCACTGTAGCCCGAAGTTTTTGGAACCTCAATAGTGAACTCAAAAATCTGACCTTGAGAACTGCCAAATTTTAGCTGAGTACCCGATTGCAGCAGCAGTTCTTGGTGGTGAACTCTCACCCATCCGTCTGTACCCAAAACTAGAGTCCCGTAGCGGGAAAAATCGCGCAGGAAGTAGCTAGGTTCGCCCCCGCGATCGCCGATGCTGTTGCGACAGAAAATCTCCGCGTGTTTTTGAGAAACCCACTGTTCTCGAATCACTACGTCGTTTTCTTCCCAGCGTCCGACTCGAACCATACCAGCAGTAATGGGCCAAACCTGATTGCCAGATTCGCTAGATTTGACATTTGGTCGATCGCGCCCCCGCAAGTAAGCACAAGACGGCAAACGTCCCAGCCAAGTAGAAGAATTCAAAGGCAATTCAGTTTTCAGGTCATCTACCGGTTCAGTCAGTTGACCGTCAAACTCTGGGTGCATATACAGTACGGGCAACGTCCAAGCCGGTTGATTGAACTTGTACAGTGTCAGTAGCTGCTGTCTGGCGACGGCGACGGCGCGATCGATCGACATTCGTCCTGCCAAAGCTTGGGCAAAAGTTTGGATAAAACTCAGGGCCTCGCGATCGGCGATCGAGTCCCGCATCCCCAACACCGCCGGCACCCCGTGATGGATCAGCACCTCAGCCAAACTGCTGCGGGCGATCGCCTGTTGCTGGCCGTTATTTGAATGCAGCCTCTCCACCGCCGGCTGAGCTCCCCAGCAGGCATTAAACACTGCCAGCGTCACGCGGCATCGAACCAAAACCTGAGCCAATTCAGTACCGTTAATCGCCGTGTCCGGCCCCAAAAACAGTAAGCCACCGTCAGGGCCAGGTATCCCGTGGCCGGCGTAAAACAGAATGTTATAAGCTTGAGTTTCCAGCCGAGAAATTAGTTCCGCCGGAGTAGGTTCGATCAGAGTATCGACGCGAGTCGGAACGCTGATGTCGAAATATTTACCGCTGTCGTCGGTTTGAAAAGCATTTTCCAGAACCCCAGCTAGGGCGACTGCTTCTGCTTCCAACTGCAAATGACGATTATTGCCCCTGGAAAATTCAGAATTAGCACCGCGGCCAGGTTCTGCTTGTCCCAAAACGAGCAAAATGCTGAGGGAATCGGCAGGACGCAGGGGCGGTAAAGGCTCAACATTGCTGGTAGTGCGGCTGAAAAGCAGTTGCTGCGACAGAGAAATAGCCGGTTGACCGGCTTGAGGCTGCATAATTTCCCAAGGTAGGGCAATCAAATACGGTTCGCGCAAGTCTATGCGGACTCGCAGGGGTAGATTTTGCCCGATCGCGATACCTTTACTTTCCTGGAGACTGCCCTGAATCGGCCCTTCAAACAGCCACTGCCAAAGATCGATCCCCAAATGCTGCATCAGGCGACTGCTGTAGCTAGGAGGTGGCGGTAGCGGATTCTGCTCGCCCCTCTCCACCAACCCCCCTTGACTGAGGTGGAGCGGCACAGAGCGGATAATAGGAGGGATTTGTAGGGATTGAGCAGTTCGTTTTTCAGTTTCTGTCAGTAGATTCTGGTTGTTTTCCGGCGAGACGAAACTGCCATCAGGATTTAGGGGCAATTCGTGAATTGTCCCTGACGGGGAAAACATTTCCTGCCAAGCTTTCCAAGATTGGGACAGGGCCAGCGGCCACATACAGTCGTGGTGAACGTACCCGCTGGGATAGGGAGCTTGTAGAACCCAAGTGGCAAAATGGTTTGCCCCAGCGGTTCTCAGGCGAGCGATCGCTATACTGAGGCAAGGACTTTCAGGGCGCGCCATTCACAACTACCGAATCTGGATATAGGGATTGATCGAGTTTCTCTATTAGTAGTTTATCGGGTTTGGGGTGCGATCGAGTGGGCGACATTGCTTTTTCATTCAGTTGACAGTTGACAGTTGACTGTTTGAGGGCGACCTCTACCTGGAAGTCCGAGGATTGGAGTAATCAATAGCCTTCTTTTAATTTCTCCCTACAAGGGTTCCGGCTTTAAACCAATTCTTTCAGGTAAATTTTTAATCTTATCTACCGCCCAAAAATTTATCTAAATTCGGTACATCCACCCAAGTTCCCGTAGCATTTGACTCCTGGGTCAAATCCATCAACAACTGCGAGTAAACTCCTTCTTTGAGCGACGGTATCAAAGATTTCCCCGCATCAATTGCTTCAACCCACCTGTCTACTACTCGAATAAACGGTGCAATTCTCCCGTCTGGATAAACTTGAGGAAACTCCAATCTCTGAGGAATCTTAATTTCAGCTAAAGGTTCTCCAGCTTGGGAACCCCACAAGCGAAATCCGTGGACGTAATCCTGCTGATTGTCGCTTCCCAAAACCAAAGTACCCTGACTGCCGTAAATTTCGACCCAATGTCCCCGCCCTTGATAAGTAACCGAACTCAAACAAACTTGACAAGGCGTTCCCCCGGCCAATTCCAACATCAACGTACAAGAATCATCGGCATCAACAGGTTTTAAATTTCCCGAATCGTTCGGATCGGGCCGCGCCGAAATTCCTGTAATCAATTGCCCAGAAAGCCTCTGCACGGGGCCGAACAGCCAGCTAATATAATCAAAAACGTGGGAACCTGTCGCGCCCAAAACTCCGCCGCCTCGCTCTTTTTGTGCGTACCAATTCCAAGGGCGAGTAGCATCAGCGCGGCCGGGCACCAACCAATCAATTTTAATTAAACGCTTTTCTCCTACATATCCTGCTGCTAATAATTCTGCTAGCATTTGCCATGCGGGAATGAACCTAAACTCAAAGTCCATGGTGGCAATTGCTTGGGTTTGAGATTCGCGATTCGCTAATCGGTAAAGTTCCCGGGCTTCATTAGCTGTCAGGGCTGTCGGTTTTTCTAATAATAAATGTTTGCCTGCTTCTAGGACTGTTTTTGCCATTTCAAAATGCAAAAATGGCGGCGTGGAAATGCTGACGCCCGCTACTTCTGGGATCGCTACTATATCTGCGATCGAGTTGCAAGCGTAGGGGATGTTGTGGGCGGTGGCGATCGCCTGAGATGAGTCTAAATTTCGGTGATAGACAGCCACAACCTCTGTCCGGTGGTGGGTCTCGAATCCGGGCAGGTGCACTTTTTGACCGAAACCTGTACCGACTACTGCAACGCCAATTTTTGACATGATTTAATAATTGGGGATTGGGATTGGGGATTCAGTCTTTGATTGAGAAGTCAACCGCAGATTGAAGGCAGATTAACGCAGATAATTTTAAGATAGGAAAGCTTCGGAGTGCAATGTTTTCTGCTCCTAGACAAGCTGGCCCAGATATGAACTTCTGACAATATTGTTGAATACACTGAGTTTTTTGTGATTTTGTTAAAAAATTTGTCCTAAAAAAGTAGCTATTACCTATTGATTTTTTGGGACGATCGGGATATTATTATTTAATAATGGGAGTGGTGACTTAAATTTAAATTTTGTCACCACTCCCATTATTACATGATACCTCTTCAAATTCTCAAAGTCAAGCTTTTTACCCTAAAAAAAAGGCGATTTTTTTTGTTATTTTTCAAAAAAAATAATTGACCGATGAGTAATTCTGGGTTATTAGATTTTAGCGTCTAGTTCCTACCTGCGAGACAGTCCATTCAATTACTTGTTTGCCCAAACTCACCTCATCAAACAAATCGATTTCTCTGATTCCTGTAGGGCTGGTGACATTAACTTCGGTGAGATAACCGCCAATGATATCAATGCCGACAAAGTACAGTCCGTCTCGTTGCAGCACAGGTGCTAACTGAGCGCAAATTTGATGTTCGCGATCGGTAATTTCTGTTTTTGCGACTCGGCCACCGACAGCCATGTTGCCTCGGAATTCATTGCCGGTGGGAATGCGATTGACTGCGCCGATGGGCTTGCCGTTCAAGAGGATGATTCGTTTATCTCCGTCTTTTGCTTCGGGCAGATAAGTCTGCACCATCACTGGAATTTTGCCTTGTTGAGTGCTAATTTCAACCATGGAGTTGAGATTGCGATCGCCCGGTTCCAAGAACAAAATCCCCTCGCCAGCTTTGCCTCCCAATGGTTTAAGAACTGCCGCTCCCTTTTTCTCCACAAATTGGCGAATTACCTGCTTGTTTTGAGAAACAATTGTTTCGGGGATCGCTCCCTCAAATTGCAAAGCATACATCTTTTCATTAGCCGCTCGCAATCCTTTGGGACTGTTAACTACCAAAGTTTTAGCGGGATCGATGCCGTCTAGAAGATAAGTCGTGTAAAGGTAGGGAACGTTGACTGGGGGATCGGTACGCATAAATACTGCGTCCATTGCTTCGAGTGGGCCCAATGCAGGCTGTTCCACCTGATACCAAGCCTCAGCCGCCTCCCAGCGCCCTTCTACTTGTTTGACTGGGGTGAGGGCTACTCTAGTCAACATTGCCCAGGTTTTGCCGCCGATGATGCTTAATTCGTTGGCTTGAGTCGCCCACACTTCGTGACCCAATTCTTGAGCTGCCTCCATCAGCGCTACGCTGGTATCATGTCCTGGAATTAGTCGATCGAGCGGATCGATGATGAATGCAAATTTCATGGTCAGTTACAATTAAAAATTGGTCGAATGAAAATTTAGGCAAATTCAAAATGCAACGGGAAATGCCTTATTTTGCTAGCAACGGATCTAGTAGGCCTTGAGCATCTAGTGCGTGCATTTCGTCGCAGCCGCCTATGTGTTGGTCGTTAATGAATATCTGGGGGAGGCTGCGGCCTCCGTTGGCTCGATCGGTCATGCGATCGCGTGCTGCTCCATCTCCGTCGATCGCGTACTCTGTAAATTCAACCCCTTTTTGCTTCAGCAGTGCTTTAGCACGAATGCAAAACGGGCAGGTTCTCCAAGTGTAAATTTCTACTTTAGGTGTCATCGGACGCTCACACAATAACAATATTTTTTATTGTAATCTTAACAATACTTCGGACAGTTTTTTAACGGCCGTGTAAGCCGAGAGCGAGTAAGCCCTGCCATTTTTTACGCATTTTCTGAAACTTAGGGCTGAACTTAAACATTGAAAAAATAGTCCAGCATATAGTCAGTAAGGGTTTCGGAGGCTCGACTAGATCTAAAACTGTCCGAAGTATTGCTTAACTAATCTTATTTTAATTTTTATATATAGCAACCCCGCCCGACGGTTGCGAACTTTTCGCGTTGTACTTCCCCATGGGATCTCTTGCTTTTGACTTCAGGGCGTTCGAGCGCTAAACTCTTCTTCCTTCTGCTCCAAGTGCACCCTGCAAGCTTTCAACAGTTGACCTGGGACAGTTGACAGTTGACCGCTTGACAGTTTAAGAGCGACCTCTACTTAGAAGGAAGAGGATTGGAGTAATGAATAGTCTGATTTTCATTTCTCCCGATCGGGGTTACGGCTTTCAACCAATTATTTCTGGTAAGGTAATTATCTATACATTTTTTATGATTTCACCTAAAAACAAAAAAACACTCGCGCTTCAAGAAACGGAGAGATGTTGAAAACAAGCAGCAGCTTGGGCCTGCTTACCGTTGCTGACCGACCTGCTTGTTTCGTTTTCTGGTGGAACAGATGATTCCTGCGCCTGTCAGCAGGAGTGCTACCACAGTACCGGGTTCTGGGATAGTTGTTCTTCTAATGACGGGGGGGTTTATGTAGTTTGGCAATATCGGCGATGGCACCTGTATCGGCGGAACTGGCGATGGCGATGGTGATACCGGTGGTATGACCGGTGGTATGACCGGCGTGGGTAATATCGGTATCGGGGTTGATGGTGGTGGTGAGGCTACCGGTGGTTCCGGTACTGCGGGCTCTACTATTATAGGGCCTGGTGATTGGACTACCGGCACTTCCGGCACTACAGGTTGTACGATCGGTATCGGTGCTGGATCTACCAGCGCTTCCGGTACCGCGTCTCGCACGGGTGCAGGTGATGTCGGTACTTCGACTGGTACGGGTGTTGGTGATTGAGGGCTGAGGGAATTATCAGGGACGCAGGCACTTGAATAGTTTCCGGGCCCGCACACATCGACTGCTGCTGAAGCCGGAGGGGCGGCAGCTAGATAGTAGAACCCTGTTGCCATTGTGGCAGAGAGTCCAATTGCTAGTTTTGCCAGTGGCGTACACATAACTATTTAGTTAAACAGTGGTAAAATCGGAGAATAGAAGTAGTGCTAGAGATTAGCGCTGCACGGCGGGCATAGATTTTAGAGTTCTTACCATAAATTGATGTTTTCTCTCCCGGACGCCTGTAAAAGATAGTATAGCGCTTGAGGCGATCGCCCAAACACTTTGGTCGTCTTATTTTATTTGACCCTAGTCGCCTAGGGTGGTTTGCACCGTCTGGCAACCTCTGAGCTAACAGCCCTTACAGCTATTAAAAGAGAGTTTTTACCGATACTTTTTTGCTAACATTTGCTAACAAATACATAAGTTGAGATCGGATCTCAACCAAGGCCTATCAACCTATGCCCGTAAAAATTTCTACAAGCACTTATATTCTTGCGTTCAGCTTGGTTATCGCTTAGCGCTATTAGCCAATCTGATTATTTGCTTTGATACTGTAGAGGCAACTTATTTATATAGCGGTTGCGTACTACCAAGGTTTTTCACCTACATCTGAGTGGGTAAATTCATAAAATAGCTCGGTAAGTGGGAAACGAGCGAGACTTTAGTCCTGAGAGGGAAACGACGGGCGCGGTTTCAACCGCCTTGAATCCCCTTGCGGGGTTAGAGGGGTATGGTTGCCGCTCTAGGTCGATATGGTTGTCTCCAAATCCCTTTCGGGTAATGTTAGCTTCGCCAAAGTTATAAGGGCTTTTTCCGGCTAGCAGCAGTGTAAAGCGTGACTTTAGAACTGTTTAACCACGCTTCGACAGAGCAAGGGACTAGCTTCGCATCCACAGGGTGTCGTGACCCAAATAACGTAGACCTCGAAGGTCTGAGGCCCGTCAGTACAGCTTGCTCGATCTCTCTAACAAGCTCAGTGGCTTGAGCCTAGAGTTACTGACTCTATATGATACGAAGACCTATGACAAATGTAAGCGATCGTCCGTGCAAATGTCCGAAAAAGTCTTACTGTTAATCAACCTTGAGCGCCGCCTCCTGAAGTTAAGTATGTAACCGATCGCAAACTATATCTGCTGTATTCTAATTAGCAATCCACAATCTGACTATTCTTTTATAGTCTCATGCTTCGACGAGATCTGTCCTCAGTATATGTACGTGTATTCCCGAATGTCAACTACTGAAAAGGAATATTTAAGTATTTACCGAGGGTAGAGGGCGTATTGAATGAGCTGGGCTAGTCGATCGCGCAGGCTTTCCATGCCGAGACCTTTGGCGGCCGAAATAAATACGGCTTGAGGAAACTCTTCTCGGGCGAGAGCAAGAGTATCTCCATCTACGGCATCGATTTTGTTAAATACTACAAGGGCAGGCCCGGGAGTTACGGGCATATCTGTCAAAATATTCATGACGGAGCGAATTTGGCTCTGCCACGCGGGATGCGAAAGATCGACAAGGTGCAGCAAAGCATCGGCATCTGTAACTTCTTCGAGGGTAGCCCGAAAAGCGTCGATCAATGAGAGGGGAAGTTCGCGAATAAAGCCCACTGTATCTGTGAGGACGATCGACAGCGGTTCTCCGGTGAGGGCGCCAGGAATCGTCAGCTTTCGGGTGGTGGGGTCGAGGGTGGCAAATAATTGGTCGGCTGCGTAGACCTCGGAATTTGTGAGCAGGTTGAGCAGAGTCGATTTACCTGCATTGGTGTAGCCGACGATCGCGACTGAGGGTACGTCCATGTGGTGCCGGTTCTGCCGCAGCCGGAAGCGGTGGGCTAGGAGTTGATTTACTTCTTGCTGCAATCTTGAAATGCGTTTGGCGATCGTCCGGCGTTCGGTTTCGAGTTTAGTTTCCCCGGGGCCTCTGGTACCGATACCGCCGCCTTGTCTCGACATTGCTTGACCGCGACCTGTCAGGCGGGGCAGGCTGTACTGTAGTTGAGCGAGTTCTACTTGCAATTTACCTTCGCTCGATCGCGCTCTTTGGGCGAAGATGTCGAGAATTACCTCCGTGCGATCGACGACACGAATACCAATCTGAATTTCCAAGTTGCGTATTTGTGCGGGGGACAAGTCGCGATCGAATACCACGAGGTTAGCGCTAATCGTTTGAGCGGTGAGGGAAATTTCTTGAATTTTGCCTTCGCCGACGACTGTCTGCGGGTGGGGGTTCGATCGCTTTTGACGCACTGTTTGCAATACCTGACCTCCGGCGCTTTCCACCAGCCGCGTGATTTCTGCGAGTCCGTCCTCAAAATCCAGCAGAGTCATGTGCTGAGTCATCACACCAACCAGCAGCACTTTGTCTTGGTCTGCATCTACTTGTTTGGCGACAAATTCTGCTTGAAAATCTGCTTCGAGTCCTTCCACCAACTCCAGAAAGTCTTGGTCTGCGAGGTCGTCCAAACTCAGTGGTTCTGATATTTTCCAGGGAAAGTTTTGAGTTTTGATTGGTGAGTTTTGAATTAAAGGCTCTTCTATTTCCTCTGTTTTAGTTGAAGCTGGTTCTAACTTAGCGCTCAACACAGAGAACTCAAAATTTGGTCGGTCTCCCTGGGGTATCAGGTGAACCAGATAAGTGTCTTGGATGTAACCGGCCGCACCGCCGCCGCGGCGCTGAAATCCTCCGCCGCTTAGAGTCAGCCAAACCAGGGCATCGAGGCGCTGAATTGCCATGGCGGTGATGGCTGCTTCGCTAGGGATTTCGGGCTTCAAGTGGGTGGCGATGCAGCGAATGCCACTGAGGCGACCTCCCCCGTAGCGGGGCAATTCTAGGGGTGCAATCTGGGTTTGGCGGGGCGTACCGACGCCGACGCGAATTACTTGTCCGCGACGGTTGATGTAGGTGCAGATTGGCTTGTCGATTTCGGTACTGATGGCGGCGACGCGCTGTGCGAATTCTGCCGTGGTGATGCGATCGCCCGGTAGTCTTTGGTGGTAAAGCTTTTCGAGTTGTTTGAGTTGGCTGGATTTGAGACCCTGAAGATTGCCGTAGATGGTTTCGATAACTGTTTCTCCCTCGCGCTCTGTCTTTGTTCCTATTTTAGTTAAGTTAAGGGCGATCGTGTTCTGTTTTGCGGTTGAAATTGACTATTTTTTTTTCCTGTAGCTTCTCGCGACTTCAGTATTGTCGAGTCACAACGGCCGTTGTTTGTCGCAGCAGGGCTTCGCAAGCTTTTCACAGCAGCCATCTCAACTTGCAGTTGTCTTTAGTATCTACCGATACAGGCGATCGCTGAAAAAATGGTTTTTAACAAAATTTAACACGTCATTTTTGTCTCAAAATCCTCCTTTAGACTTGTATGTATTTTGCACCTATCGACAGATAGCAAACTAGAAATTAGGTCGCTACCATGATAAGCGAAACATTGTTAAGGAATGTAAAAAAATGGAAACTCGCCCTACTAACTTACCTCCTACCGCTAATGCCTACAACGGCAAAGATCGGAACGCCTTTTTGTTTGGGTTAAACCCACAAGCAGAACTTTGGAACGGTCGCTTAGCGATGATCGGTTTCTTAGCTTATTTGCTTTGGGACATGGCTGGATATAGCGTTCTGCGCGACATACTTCACTTTCTGCCTACCTACATCGCTCACTAATAACGAGCATTCTATCCTGTCTGGTAGTATGAGGAAATGCCACAACTGCCAGACAGCCTAAAAGTTACAAATGGCAGCGAGTAGGATTTTGTCCCTTTGTATTTTTCGTTACTTTTGAATGGCATTAACAGACTTCTTGCTCTGATGCGATGATTCTGCGTAGGGGCGAGAGGAGTGGCGCGGTGAATATTGATAGACAAACAGATATTGTTCATGTTTCATGTTTCATGTAGATACAGAAGAGTATTTATTACACCTAACTCGTTATATTCACTTAAATCCAGTTTGTGCTACTAATATAGTTAAAAAAGCCGAGGCTTGGGAGTTTTCTAGCTATCAAGAATATAGCGGTTTTTACAAAGATTCGCGGACGTTGTTGGGCTTGGGCCCTCTTGATTTCAGCGGTTATGTAAGCTGTCAGCCATACCTCATCTTTTTGAGAAAGGCTATATATTGATTTGCGCCAGGGTAGTTTGCCTAAAATAGATCGAGTGCGATCGCAATTTCAGTCAGCAGATGCTTATCGTTACTTTTTAGAAGATTTAACTAGCGATAAATTAATCCAGCATTTAACCTTTGAAGAATAGAAAGAACCTACGTGCATCCAAGAAACCCGGTTTCTGAGTTCCACGCGCAAGCGTCCAAGAAACCGGGTTTCTCTGAGAATTTACGCCTCTTCACGAGATTTTCCGAAGAAACCCGGTTTCTGAGTATCGCGCGATCGGGGATTGTTGATTCTGACCCATCAGAAACACTATCAACTATCAACTATCAACTGACTAATTACTTTAGTTCATTGAGCGCCGCCTCGGCTTTTTGTGCGCCATCATTGTTGCCTTGCTGGCGGTAAGTGTCTAGGGCTTGTTGAAAAGCTTGAATTGCGTCGGATTTGCGATCGCGCGCTTTGAATGCTTGACCCATGTTGTAATAAGCTTCTCCTCGGGCTGGATCGAGCTGGATCACTCGCCGAAAAGTGATAATTGCTCCTGAAAAATCTTGTTTTTCTAGTTGAATTTCCCCGATTGCAACGTATGCGCTCACTAGATTCGGTCGCACGTCAATCGCTCGCTTGTAAGCTATAATCGCTCCTTCTAAGTCGTTTTGAGCTCTGAGAAGTTCGCCAATTTCTAACTGTACTTCGGGATTCCGCGGCTCTAGTTTTGACGCTTCTTCAAAAGCTGCTAGCCCTTCGGAAGTGTTGCCGCTACGCAGCAAAGCAGTACCTAATTTTAACTGAATGCTGGCTTGTTTGGGAGCGAGTTTGGCTGCTTGTTTGAGCACGGTGACAGCACTGGCAAAGTTTCCCTGCTGGATCAATACTAAACCCAATGAAGAATAAGCTTGCCAATTTTTGGGATCGAGGGCGATCGCCTCTTGGTATGCTTTAAATGCACCGCTGTAATCTTTTTGCTGAAACAGCACCACTCCGAGTCCAATTCGGGCGTTGACATTTTTGCGATCGAGCACAGCGGCGCGACGGTAAGCTGCTGCTGCTGCGGGATAGTTTTGCAGGTTCGCCATAGCATATCCTAAGGCGTATTGAAAGTCAGCATTTTTGGGTTCCAGACCGATCGCCTGTTGGTAAAATTCCACTGAGGCTTGATAGTTACCCTGACGCGCTTGTAGATAGGCAATACCGGAAAAAATGCGCGGGTTTTCCGCATCTAAACGGGCTGCTTGTTGATAAATGGCGATCGCCTTACTGTAGTCTCCTAAATCTACCAACTCGCGTCCTTGCCGCAGCAGACTATCTAAATTTGCATTATTTTTAGGTTGAACTTCCTCTGGTGTGTCTGCTGAGAGCGCTATCTGCGGCGTTGCGATCGCGAATCCCGCTACCAAAAGTGTACTGAATACCAAGAGACTTTGTTTGTGGACGGCCATTTTTTTCAAAGAGTGTGTGGATTAAAAGAGCGAATTGGTGTCAGCTTAACAAGCTTACAGCTTAGGGTTTGCCTGGAATCTTTGAGCGGGGAGATGTAGTAAACCTACAGAAATCGACCAACTCAAAATTTTCGCACTTGAGGCCAACTGATGATTGTAACAACAACTGATATCATCCAAGGAGCAGAAATTCAATCTTACTTGGGAATTGTAACTGCCGAGGTTGTCTACGGCACAAACGCCCTGCGAGATTTCTTCGCGGGTATTCGCGACATCATCGGCGGGCGCACCGGCAGTTACGAGGAAGTGTTTCTCAAAGGACAGCGAGATGCCCTCTAGACTTACCATCTCGCTACCCTTCCAGCCATTATACCTCTGTTTTCTAGACACTTTCTATTTACTTAACGTATTTGCGTCATTACAGCCGTTGAGGTAGCTTACTTGTAAGCCCGCAGCTTCTAGAGGGATTCTAGTCAAAAAAATACCCCTGATTAAAGGGGGTATGTCCTATCTATTTATGACTTCTAATCCTTGGCGGGTGTAAAGATGAGTTTTGCTAGCCTAGCTCCTCGACACTCGCGGTAGAAGGGTACGT
>NZ_JAEQDE010000105.1:0-32096 GCF_020737865.1 Microcoleus sp. PH2017_35_SFW_U_B | reverse complement strand
CAAAATAATTTAGGAAGTGCTTACAGTGACAGAATCAAGTTCGATAGAGGAGAGAATATCGAACGGGCGATCGAATGTTATCAAGCTGCTTTACAAGTTTACACCCGCGATGCTTTGCCCCAATATTGGGCGACGACTCAAAATAATTTAGGAAATGCTTACAGTGACAGAATCAAGTTCGTTCGAGGAGAGAATATCGAACGGGCGATCGAATGTTATCAAGCTGCTTTACAAGTTCGGACTCGCGATGCTTTGCCCCAAGATTGGGCAATGACTCAAAATAATTTGGGAATTATTTACAGTGATCAAATATGGGTAAACAGAGGTGATAATTTAGAAAGGGCGATCGAATGTTATCAAGCTGCTTTACAAGTTTACACAAAATAATTTAGGAAGTGCTTACAGTGACAGAATCAAGTTCGATAGAGGAGAGAATATCGAACGGGCGATCGAATGTTATCAAGCTGCTTTACAAGTTCGGACTCCTACCACCTTACCTCTTGACTGTCTGCAAACAGGGCGAAACTTAGGCGATTTAGCATTAGCAGTAAACTTGTGGGAAACCGCCATATTCGGCTACGAAAAAGCCATCGAAGCAGTCGAACAAAGCCGCGAGTGGATAGCCTCCGAAAACCGCAAACGAGAAATTATCGAAGAAAACCTCAACATCTACGAAAAAATGATGCAATCCTGCATCAATCACCAACAATATCACAAAGCAGTTCAAACAATCGAACGCAGCAAATCCCGCTACCTAGTCGAACTCTTCACCAACAGCGAAATCTATCCCAAAACAGCCACCCAAACCGAAAAACAGCAACTCCAAAACCTGCGCCGCCAAATCGCCTCCCTCCAACAATCCCCTCAACAACAACAAGATAATTTGGCAACAGCATTACAGCAACTAGAACAATACCTAGAAATCTTCAAACAGCGAGAACCAGAATTCAAACTAACTCAAAAAATCCAACCCATAGACATCCCCGAATTCCAACAAACCTTAGACACCGAAACCGCAATTATAGAATGGTACATCGGCGGGGGCGGGCACGCACCATCCACCGCCCCTACGGGGGGATTTGCATTCATCATCACCCACAACAACATAGAATTAGTCACATATACCACAACCGAAATAGCCGAATTAGAAACCTGGAAAAACAACTATCTCAACGAATACCGCGACAAAGCCAAACAAAAAATCTGGCAACAAACCTTATCCGCCAAACTGCAAAAACTCTCCGAAATCTTGCTGCTAGATGAGATAGTCGCCACAATTCCCAATCATTGCCGTCAACTAATATTAGTACCTCACCGCTACCTGCACTTATTCCCCCTCCACGCCCTACCATTCACATCACAAACCCGGTTCACTCAACAAACCGAATTTTGCGGAAACCTCCTAGACTGCTTCCCCAGCGGCGTGAAATACGCCCCCAGTTTGCAACTATTAGAACTCGTACAAAACCGCATCAAAACCCGCACATCTCCCGCCCCCGAACTTCAGCCATTATTTGCGATTCAGAATCCCACCGAAGATTTATCGAACGCCGATATGGAAGTACAAATCATCAAACAAAGATTCGACACCCATGATATCTTAATCAAACAACAAGCTACCAAAATCGCTTTCAACGAAAACCTCAAAAACCTCTCCAATGCTAGCTATATCCACTTTTCATGTCACGGAGTCTTTAACTTTGACTATCCGCTGCTGTCCCTTCTCGCCCTAGCCGATTCCATCGAGGAAAATAACGAGACAGATGCAGAAAGCCGCTATGTGACAATGCGAAGCGGGCGAAAAGCCATCCCCGAAAAATGCCTAACCTTGCGAGAAATATTTGCCGATTTAGAGTTAAGTAAGTGCAATCTCGTGACACTCTCCGCCTGCGAAACTGGGTTAACCAGTTCAACAGAAATGACTGATGAGTACATTGGTTTACCCAGCGGCTTCTTGTATGCTGGGAGTATGAATGTTGTGAGCACATTGTGGTCAGTCGATGATTTTGCGACGGCGATTTTAATGATAAAATTTTATCAGGAATTGCTACCGAAAGTTTCAGTCGCAGTCGCTTTGAACGCCGCCCAAAACTGGATGCGCGCCGTCACCAAGGAGGATTTTGGAGTTTGGGTGAAATCCTTAAATTTAGATAAAAAATCTGGGCAAAGTGTGGAACTGTGGTTAGTATCATCGCTAGAGGAACGGCCTTTTAGTCATCCCAAGTATTGGGCGGCATTCTGTGCTACTGGATATTAGGAAACAGGTTTTTCGATATCTGCGATGGGTGGGGGCGGGTTTATGAATTTGGGGATGGGATGATACAAATGTCGGCGAACCCGCCCCTACAAATTTGGGTATTCTTGATGTATGATTGTCTTACCCAATTCCGTAGGGGCGGGTTCACCAACCATCTTTGATTCCGACCAGAAAATCACAAAAACCCGCCCCCACCCAACCAACCCTGACATTTTATTAACGGAGAATTGTTTTATGGAACCCGAAAAAGTTATCATTGTCTTCTTCAAATGGTTGCGCGAAAATCCGAGCATTTTCATGCCCACAGCATGGCAAGATTTACCGAAACTAGATACAGAAATAGCAGAATCAGCCGATGATGAATTATTTCCCATTGCTATGACTATCAGCAAGTGGTGTGCCCATCATGGATTGGGAGATACATTAAGAGATTGTACGCGGAAAGAAATCGAGGATGCCGGTGAACCCACTGCAACCACACAGCAAATGTTAACCAATACTACTCAAACTCTGCGTCAAGACATTGAAGAAACTTATAAAAAACTTCAACAACTAGATGCACAGAAATTAGATAAAGACAATGACTCAAAATAGTAAAATCTATGCCCCCAATGTCTATCTATTTGCCTATCACCTCTGCAAACCCTCAGAAACAGAGTCGAGTTCTCCTGTAGAATTAACCAAACTGTGGGAAAAGTGCAACGAGATATTGCAAACTAAATTAGCAGTCGGTAAAGCATTCAACGGCAGCTATTTACCCAAAAAAGATGAACCTCTCGGATGGCGAGTTGAACTAATTAACAAACAAGTTGTCGGCGGTCGAAATTCTCTCGCTTTTGCTAAGGATATTTCCTTTGACAACCAGCAAATTAGCCTCAAAGGTTTCGCCCAACCGCTGCGGATTGATGACAGCTATGCTTTGGGTTTGCAAATTCGCGTCCCCGAAAAAGTTAACAATATAAAAACGCCCGCTGTCGATGTTACCATCTTCAAAGAATTTAATCCCGATAACTGCTTGCTGCCCGATTTTGTGCAAAGCTATTTCGGTCAAACTTTGCTGCTTACAGCTTGGCTGAGTGTCGAACAAAACCAGGCCGCGCGGGAAGATTCGCAGTTTCTAAAAGGTTTAGCCCAACAGTGTCTAGAAAAGTTTATTTGCGGTGACAAGCAGCCGAATTTTTACCGTCAAGGCGAGTTATTCGGTAGCCCAATTTTAGAATACGGCGATCCCAATCGCCAGGATACTGAGTACCACATTATAGTCTGGTTTTTCAGCAGTTCTGCAACTGAGGAAATCTGGGATGAGACGCGGTACAGCGATTTTGTCGAGTTATTTTTGTACCGCAATAAGATTCTCCGCGCCTATCGCGATACCCGGAAACTTTACCGGGTGATTAGCGAGGAATACAAACAAATTGAGCTCAATATCGACGCGACTTTTAATTATTTGCGGCAAGACGAAGCCCAGCAGCGGCAATTGAAAGGTGCAGGCTTAAAGGAAGAGGAATTAGAACGCCTGGAACGTCAGACAATCGAGATGCCGCCGCGCGCTGTCAAGTATGCCCGGTTGCTGATGGACTTGGAATTTCGGCAAAATACGATCGCAATTAACGCCAAAAACTACCAAGATAAATTATATCAAATAAGTCTTGACTTAAAATCCCGGAAGAAATACAATGAAAGTGACTGTGATTTAAGCTTTCTCGAATTATTCAGCAAAGAAACCTCGCCGCAGTTTCAAGCACAAATCAAAGGTGACTTAGGCTACTTCAGCCACGGCACCGGCTTGCTAGACAAAGCAATGGAAGCAATTCGAGGAGTTGTCGCCATTGAAGAAGCTTATCGCGATGCAAAATTAGAAGTCACGATTCAAGCTGTCGGCTTTGGTTTGGGAGTCGCCGGAATAGTCTCTGGTAGTTCTCCTTATTTAATTAAACAAGATCAGCCGAATCAGGTAATTGCTTTGCCTTTCCTGAAGGTGGGAATTAATTCTTTTGTGTTGGTATTGTTGATTAGTATCGGCGCGGGAGTTGTGGTTTGGGGTTTGGTGATGTTGGGCGCAAATTTCAAGAATATTCGGGCTAAATTTAAATAAACCCGGCGGTTGAAACCGCGTCTACACAGACGAAACCCGCCTCCGCGGGTTGAAGATTTTACCTCTTCGTCCACGGAGGTGGACATCGTTTGTGTAGCCGCGATTTCCAATCGCCGTGAATTCTAATCGCCTTTAAAGTAATTTAATATTGAGGAACAGACGAATCTACTTCTTGACTCCAAGCAGTAATCCCGCCCTTAACATTAATTCCCTCAATTCCGGCTTCCTTCAAGATGCCCAAGGCCTTCGCAGAACGGCCGCCCATTTTGCAATGTGCAATCAAGCGATGTCCGTTCAACAATTCTTTGACCTTCGCAACACCTGCGCCGTGTTCGATATCCGGTAATGGAACCAAAACTGACCCAGGAATTTGAGCAATTTGATATTCGTTAGGATTGCGAACATCCAACAATACAAAATCCTTGGCGCCGCTGTCGATTAATTTTTTAAGTTCGGTGACAGTCATCTCAGGAATTTTCTGTTGTTCTGCTTCCTCGGCTTTAGCTTGAGGAATGCCGCAGAATTGTTCGTAATCGATTAACTTGTCAATTACCGGACGTATTGGATTCGGTCGCAATTTCAACTGACGGAATGTCATATCTAAGGCGTTGTACAGCAACAATCTGCCGCTCAAAGTTGTACCTTGACCTAAGATGATTTTGATAGCTTCCGTGGCTTGAATGCAGCCAATTACCCCAGGTAAAACTCCTAGAACGCCGCCTTCGGCACAGGAAGGAACCATCCCAGGAGGCGGGGGTTCTGGGTACAAATCGCGGTAATTCGGGCCGCCTTCGTAGTTGAAAACTGTTGCTTGTCCTTCAAATCGGAAGATGGAACCGTAGACGTTGGGCTTGTTCAAAAGCACGGAAACGTCGTTCATTAAATAGCGAGTCGGAAAGTTGTCCGTACCATCGATAATGATATCGTAGGGAGTGGCAATGGCGATCGCATTTTCGGAACTAACGCGAGTCTCGTACAAATCAACTTGACAAAAAGGATTGATTTCTAAAATCCGATTTTTCGCCGAATCAATCTTCGGCTTCCCAACCCAAGAAGTGCCGTGAATTACTTGGCGCTGCAAATTGGAATGGTCTACAACATCAAAGTCTACAATCCCAATGCGGCCAACACCTGCGGCTGCTAAATACAGCAGCAGCGGCGAACCGAGTCCTCCCGTACCGACGCAGAGCACGCTGGCTGCTTTGAGACGCTTCTGCCCTTCCAATCCAACTTCTGGCAGGATGAGGTGGCGAGAGTAGCGTTCGTATTCTTGTTTGTTGAGCTGGATCTCGTCCAGATTAGGATTTAGCATGATATTCTGTTATACGCCGATTTTGAATTACATCCTATCTGAATCTTTCGCATTTTTACGTGTTTGTTATGTTTAGTAATTATTTCTTAATCTGAGTCGGTTCGATCGCGATAATTTCCTCTGCTTGAAAGTTGCCCTCTGCGTCAAGACTCCAACTGCGGAGGTCTTCTGAACTGCCTTGTCGCACGGATACGATGATGTAAGAGTATTTGGCCCATGCCATTTTGCGATCGCACTCCGAGGGCGCTGCCGGACAATCCGGGTGAGAATGATATATGCCGATAATATCAAGAGTGCGATCGCGCCCGTGTTTCATCGCCCGCAACATATCTTCAGGCTTAATAGCATATCTGCGTCTTTCTGTCAATCCTGTTTGTTCGGGCCAATTCTCCTGGGCTTGGGCACTCCAAGCATTGTCAGCCGGCCAAACTTCTACTAAAGTTTTAATATCGTCAGTGATTGTACCTAACAATAAACCGCAGCATTCTTCTGGATAAGCGCTTTCGCCGTGGCTGCGGATTGATAATATTTGTTCGGGGGAAAGTGCGATATTTTGCATTTTCTTGTAGGCTTTTTTAAACGAACCGCGAAGACGCTAAGGACGCGAAGGAAGAGAGGAGAAGGGAAGGGAATTTTTTATATATAACTAATGTTAAATATGCCCGGTTTCTTTTCATAAATCTTGAGTTTATTAACGAATAATTTAGGAAGAAACCGGGTTGATAGCCCGTGCGTAAGTCTTTGGCTATTTAGCCCTAAATTGCTATTAAGTTGGAGTTTGTTGCAATTCTGGCCGTTCGTCTGGGACGATCGCATTTTCGACTGGACACACCTGCAAACAAATGCCGCAGTCTATGCAGGTATCGAAATCAATCCAAAACCAATCAGTACCTTTGACATTTTTGCCAGGGCCGGGATGAATGCAAGCAACTGGACAAGCGCCGACGCAATCAGCAACTCCTTCGCAGATATTTGTAACGATAGTGTGCGCCATGTTTCTATTTTAGATTTTAGATTTTAGATTTGGGATTTTGGATTAGACATTATATCATGTCTTTCTAACTAGAGCAGTACAATTGGTTCGTAGTGAGGACTTTAGTCCTCTAGTTTTTTGCGGACTGAAGTCCTCACGATCAAACTGGTTTGTAGTGAGGACTTTAGTCCTCTGGTTTTTTGCGGACTGAAGTCCTCACTACGAACCTGGTTAGAATTTGATTCTTTTGGTTTTTTGCGGACTGAAGTCCTCACTACGAACCGTTTTTATTGCTGGTAATTTGTTGGACACGATTTTAGGAATTACGTTTCAAACAAATCCTAGTTTACCTTTTCAATTGTTGGGACGCCTTCGGCATTTACCCAAGCAATTTGAGCGATTCTGCGATCGCGCGCGTAGTCTCTAGCAGCCTCCTCTGTCTCCCGACTCTCCAAATCTATCTCCACCCGCACTAGGGGAGTAGACTCTCGGAGTTGGCGGGCATAATCAAAGGCCGCCGCCGCCGCTTCCGGTGTTTGAGGCACTACCAACCATTCGCTAGCTGCTGTTTCTGTGGGCAATTGACCCTCTGTCAACAAAACTTGGTGCAAATCTTCAATATTCAGACAAAACCCGATGCCGGGGGAATTTTGCCCTTGCGGGTCGAACAGTCCTAGCAGTTGGTCGTACCGTCCGCCTTGTCCTAATACTCGCTGTCCGCTTTTGCTGCTGCTGACAACTTCAAACACTATTCCAGTGTAATAGTCAAAGGTTTGAATTAAACTCAAATCGAGGTGGATGTGAGATTTCAGATTGGGGATTTTTGCTTGACATTTTTCCAGCAGTTCGATCGCACTTTTGAGTTCATTTAACGCTGCTTGCTGCGGCACATCTAAATCCAGCTTCGCCACAATCTCCAATACATCTTCTGGCTTGCCGCGCAAGTCAAACAACAGCAGAGCTCTTTCTCGCAATTCGTCCGACAGCGGCAAAGTTTCCAAAGCTATGCGATCGAGATTGGCGATCGCGCCGCGCACTTTTTGGCGCACGTTTGGCCCAAACGGTTCTAGCAAAGTTGCAGTTAAGCCCGCTTCTCCCAGCACCAAATGCCAGTCATCAATTTCTAAGTTTTGCAAGCACTCAGACAGCAGCAGCAGCACTTCCGCATCCGCAACGCTCCCGCCCGCGCCCAGCAGTTCTACCCCCGCTTGATAGAACTCCTGTTGCCCGCCTGAACCCGTATCCGGGCCTTTGCGGAAGACATTGGCGTTGTAGTAGAGGCGCTGGGGCTGCCAATTTGTCCCGGACATCCGCATTGCAGCCGCGCGGGCGATGGATGCTGTCAATTCTGGCCGCAAGCCGAGTTCTCCATCTTCAGCGTCTTGGAGTTGAATTAAGGTCGATCGGTCGATCGCGCCCCCAGCCATCAACGTCTCCAGCCTCTCTAGAGTAGAAGTAATAATCCGGTGATAGCCCCAGCGGTGAAACACCTGCTGCAAGCGCCGTTCGATCGCAATTTTTTGAGCAACGTCAAGGGGCAATAAATCTCTTGCACCCGATGGGGGTTGGTGAACCATATCAATTTTAGATTTTAGACCTTAGATTCTATACCAATTTCACAAAAGAATGCCACTTCAGGCAAGTTCCCAACTCTCACCAGTCAATTATTCCCCATTCTTTAATTGAAAATCGTATTTGATTGGACTTAGAAGCTTGCCTTTAAGACACCTTGTTAAAGTCGAACGCCGCCACCCTAACATTCGACTTTAACAAATTAAAGTATCAACAATACGCTTGGGATCGGAAGACCGGGCGCTTGAAACCGCCGTATTATCTTTTCAACGATGATTCAAAACAGACAACTGAACAACTGACAACTGACAACTGACAACTTATCATTTTTTCTTCCCGCCAAACAAACTTGCAAAAAATCCCGGTTTCCCCTCACTTTTTTTATCCTTTGCGGAAGCTTGTTCCAGCTTTTTCTTAACCTCCAAAGCCGTCGGTTCTTCAGGATTTGATGCCAAAGCTTTTTGCACCTCAAGTTTTGCCATTGTGGCTTGATTTTGTTGAAAGTAACACATTGCTAACAAACCGTGAGCTTTGCTGTGTTTCGGTTCGCGCTTCAGGGCTTCTTTCAACTCCAAAGTTGCTTTGGCATAATTTTTGCTGTCCATGAATCCTTGGGCTCGGATGCAAGATTGATCGGCCAGCGAGTCTTTGAATGCTGGGACTCTGGGTGGCGGTGCGGCGGCAGGAGTTGCAGTCGCAGGAGTTGCGGCGGGAGTTGCTGCTGCTGGGGTTGCTGTTGCAGTTTGGTTTGTGGCTTTTGGGGGTGAACCGGCAGAAACCACACCGCCAAGGCGCTCTTTTCGCAGCAGGTAAACCATGTTCAGTTCGCTAATTTGATCGATCGCATCTTGGGTTTCTTGAACCGACTCGTACTGCTTGAGAGCGAGTTTGCCAACTGCTGTTTTATAAGCTTCTTCCAAATCTTTAGCGGTAGCTAACTCTTTGGCTGCTGCGCTTTCGACTTGCATTTTTGCTTGTTCTTTAGCAACGCGCTTGGCGATAGCTGCTAATAGCAGGTTGTATTCTTTGCGATCGCTTTCCTTAGAGAATTTGTTGTAGGCGGGATTGACCACTTTTGACAAAAATTGGTTGGCCCACTCTTTATCCGCTTGGTCTTCAAAAGAGCAAGTATCCGAATGCAAGCGGCGGGCGATTTTCATGTAGCGCTTGCGGATGTCGTTAAACTCTGCGTCTAGGGGAATTCCCAAAATTGCGTGCTGATCTGTAAAGTCGTACTTGAACAGCCCTTTTGTCATTTCAAAAGACATAACTTTTACTCTCGCTTTCCTGACTTTTGACTATTCTTTAATGTAGCTTGACTTCAGGGGTTGTGACCCCCGTACTATCCCTGAGTCCTTGCTGTCGAAGCGCTACCTCCAGGAAGATAAGGGCGGAACTGAAAGCAATGCACCGCTGAGTTCGGCGTGTATTTTGCCGTTTGTCGCCAAAACCCGACCCGAGCTCATCTCAAAGGCACCGCCGTCATAGGCTGTAACTTCACCTCCGGCTTCAGAAACGATGAGTACACCGGCTGCTACATCCCAAGGGGAGAGTCCCCGTTCCCAGTATCCGTCCAATCGCCCGCAGGCTGTATGTGCGAGGTCTAGGGCTGCGGAACCGCTGCGCCGCACGCCTTGGGTGAGGTGGGTGAGGTGACAGAATTCGGCATAGTTATTGTCTGCTGTTTCGCGCCGATCGTATGCAAAGCCAGTCACTAGCAAGCTGGTTCTCAATTCTAAACTTTGCGAAACTGCGATCGGCTTACGGTTGCAAGTTGCGCCCAATCCTTTACCAGCTCGAAACAATTCGTTATGTAAAGGGTCGTAAATTACGCCAATTTGTGGTATGCCGTCGATTAAAAGTCCGATCGACACAGCGTAAAAAGGATATTGGTGAGCGTAATTAGTTGTACCGTCCAAAGGGTCGATCGCCCACAGGTATTTGCTAGTTGCATCCCCTAATTTGCCCGATTCTTCAGCGAGGATGGCGTGTTCGGGTACGAAGCGACCCAGAATTTCTAAGATGACGGCTTCAGAGGCTTTGTCGGCTTCTGTGACTAAATCGCCCGATCGGCCTTTTTCTTGAACATTTTCTAATTTGCCGCAGAAAGATTGCAGTACGGAACCAGCGGCGAGGGCTGCTTCGGTGGCTATTTCTAAGTAGTTTTGGAGTTGATTGTCTATCATTGGGAAGTAAGAACGAAGAAGGAAGAAGAAGAAGTAAGAAGGAAGAAGTAAGAAGTAAGAACGAACCGCGAAAGGAAGAGGGGAGGCATCTCAGTTTTGTATTTATAGTGCGAGCGTCCCCGCTCGCGTATTTACAATACGCGAGCGGGGACGCTCGCACTCAAAGAAAAAATGCTTTTTACAAAAAGTGAGATGCTGCCGGAAGAGGGAACAATAATCCCGAATGACAACTGCCAACTGCCAACTGTCAACTGTCAACTGCCAACTGTCAACTGCCAACTGCCAACTGTCAACTGACTATTTCTGATTTTGTTGTCGGAATTCTGCGGGAGTTTGGCGCAAAGCTCGTTCTGGATTCCACAGGCCTTTACCCATGACTCTCGCCCATTCTTGAGCGTTGGCGAGTCGCTGTTGATATTTGGTATTGCGCGATCGCACCGAGGCCAAAACATAACCTTCTTTGACTAGCAGTTCGTTGAGCAAAATTTTATCTTGCCACAAATAGGCTAATTTGCGATCGAACTGGTCTTTCTGTTCGATGTCCGATTCTAGCAATACCTCTTTCCCCCCAATTAGCTGTTCTAATCTTTGTTTCGCTGCTTCTCCCCAAGGCTGCTGTTTTAAATCGGGTGCATCAATCCCAATCAGCCTGATTTGCTCTAATAAGGCAATTTTGTCGGCTGTACTGATAACTTCGATTGTTTGGCCGCTGATAGCCCTTTCTACTTTGGCGATCGTACCTTGGGGCATTTCTGGTTTTTCGCAGCTAGCTAACAACACGCAAAGGGCGATCGCAAATAACCGATAAAGCAGCATTGGGAATAGGGAATGGGGAATGGGGCATTGGGAATTGGGAATTGGGAATGGGGAATTGGGAATTGGGAAGCTATTTTGCATTTAAATTGTGTATCAAAAATCAATTAAACTCTTTTGTGGGGTGGGCTTCTAGCCCGCCCCCAACAAGCAATTCAAAGGCGCAACAGCTTACCAAATTTGCTCTCATTCTTCATCCAACGGCAAACCGACTTTCACTTTACCCTTACCGAAATAGCGGCCGAATTGCAATTCGTACACTTCATCTTCGTCTTGCGTCTCTACCTCAATATTGGAACGCGGATAGCAGACGCACAGCAGCGCATAACCCTCTTTTTGCAGTTCCACAGAAAGTCCCATTGCTTCAGGCTGGTGCAGTTGTCCCGACTTGACGCGCACCGCACAGGCTGTACAAGCGCCGTTACGGCACGAAAACGGCAATTCCACGCCTTGATTTTCAGCACTTTGCAGGATGTACCTGTCTTCGGGTACTCGCACAGTGTGGCGATCGCCCGTTTGTCTGTTATGAATTTTAATTGTGTAGGAGCGAGTCATCAAAATTATGGGTAGAAACCCCGTCCTAAAAGGACGGCTTTGCGTTTTTGAATTTACTATCGCCTTGGGATTGGTTGACTTGGTGTACTTTTGTATTGCACTTTGGGCGGGACAATTACCGCTTCAAATTTTCCAATCCTGTACGCATAGTAATTCGCTCAATTGAGCCTCCCTTTCGGGGTAATGTTAGCTTCGCCAATGTTTTTAGAGCTTGTTCGGCTAGTGGCACTGTTTCAGTGACCTTAAAACTGTTTAACCACTAGCGACAGAGCAAGAGACTAGCTTCGCATCTCGAGGTGTCGTGGCTCAAAAAACGTAGTCAGTTAAGACTTAGGCTGGTCAGAACGGCTTGTTTGATTTCTCTTCCAAGCCTCATGCCGTCGCGGCTGAGGTTCCTAACAGGGATTTTAGATTTTAGATTTTAGATTGGACTTGGGGGACAAAATCCTTGATATGAATGCGTTTGAGACATAGGATAGGATAATTTTACTCGCCCGTTTGACACCCTACCCACATTAAACAACAAATTTATGCCGTTACCCCTTCCCAAATCAGATTTGTTCTGCTAAGATAGTTTAGCTGTGGCTGAATGAATTCATTTAGCCCTGGAGAGGTGGCCGAGCGGTTGAAGGCGCACGCCTGGAAAGTGTGTTTAGGGCAACTTAACGAGGGTTCGAATCCCTCCCTCTCCGTTACACAAGCTGTTCAGGCAAAAAAAACAGCTTGCAAAAAATCTCTTGTATGAGATAAATATTTCAATTCGATCGCCCCTGAGTTTTTTTGATAAAAGCCTGGGGCGATTGCTTTTATATTTCTGAGTGTAAATCAGAATCTATTTGAGTATTTTAGGTGCAAGCTACAAGCCCTCCCCGCCAGCAAGTTAAGTATTTGTGGAACGGGCTTCTAGCCCGTTGCTAACTAAAATCAAGTATTTGTGGAACGGGCTTCTAGCCCGTTGCTAACTAAAATAAAATAGCTGTGGAACGGGCTTCTAGCCCGTTGCTATAGCCCTTCTCAGATAGATGAGGTATGACTGACAGCTTATATAACCACTAAACGTATTGGGCCCAAGCCCAACTACATACCTCATCTTTTTGAGAAAGGCTATAACTAAAATAAAATAGCTGTGGAACGGGCTTCTAGCCCGGTGCTAAAATTAGTGCAAAATATCAGTGCGATCGAACTTAGCACCGCTGAGATTTGCCCCTGTAAACGAAGTACCCTCAGCATTTGCAATCTCTCGAACAATAGCAGAGAAAGAGACAAAGGAAAACCAAAAATACAGCAGCGGCAGCAAGGCGAAACACGTACCCAAAAACAGTTTCTGAGTGCTCAGAAAAGCGCTAGCCGTTGCAGAAAACAAAAAAGCTCCTCCGTAAGTTGCAACACTTCGGGCAGCTACGATCGCAATTTTAGCAAATTGATGCCGCATCCGGGAACTCACAAAAAACATTAACACACCGCCGATCGCCATTCCAGCAAGAGCAGCCTGAGAATTATTCTTAGTTGCAGTCCCAGCATAGAAAAATCCCAACAAAGCCCCTGATAGAATAGCAGAAATTGTTCCCGCCAATCTACCCACTTTTGACGTTGGTGGCTGTGTGCGGGCGATCGCCCCAGCGATACCAGCAGCGCCCAAAACCCCGTACAGCAACAGCACAAAAGGCCAACTGCGAGAACCCGGTACCTGTCCTTGGGTTCCCAAAATCAGTCTAGTCAGAACATCGCCCACAATCACACAAATCGCGATCGCCCCAGCACTCAAAACAGCAAACTGTCGCCCCGAAAGCCCGATTTTGGCACCAATAAAATTCGCCCCTTCCAACTGAGCATTTCTGAAATTGCAGCCACGAACATCCGCACCCCCGAAATCAGCACCGTTAAGAACTTGTCCCCGGAACGATCGATTACACAAAACTTGATTGCTAAAATTATTGACATCCGAATAATTCATACTTCCCTACTCTTCCCTCTCTTAGGAATGAGAATTAAATAACTTACAATTGGATGGTTCGTGGGATGGGCGTCCCGTCCCGGAAAGACGGGCGGGACGCCCATCCCACTTTCAAGAGTGTAAATTATTTAATTTGCGATCCTTATCTTCCTTCGCATCCTTTGCGTCTTCGCGGTTCGTTAAAAAATCTCCGTCACAAAATGAAACTAACCAATCCGCTCAAAATCAAACAAATCTCTCATATTATCGGTTTCGGAATCTTGCTCGCACCAATACTAATCTATAACATTCCCTACTTTTCGCGTCCAGCACAAACAAACGAAGTGCGATCGCTATTTCAAGGAATCGCCTACCGACGGGAATTTCGCTCAAATCCGCGTCCCGCCATCATTCACACTGTTAGCATCGACCTCAAAGCGCCAGGAATTGGAATTTTTGTCACACCCGGAACCGCCACACCCGATTTAACCGAAACCAACGCCCGCATCGCTACTGAATTCCTCAAAGAATTTAAATTGCAATTAGCAGTCAACGCCAATTTCTTTTATCCCTGCGTTGAGGAAGCACCTTGGAATTATTATCCCCGCAGTGGCGATCGAGTAAATAACGTCGGACACGCCATTTCCAAAGGCCAAGCTTACTCTCAACCAGAATCACACTTTCCCGCCCTTTGTTTTGACACCAACAACCGCGCCCAAATAATCGAAAACGGCACTTGTCCTCAGGGAACAGCCTATGGAGTTGCGGGAGATACTGTACTGGTGAAAAATGGCAAAGCCCTAGCACAAAGCCCGGAAAAAAGCAAGGATGATAAACCTTATCCGCGAACAGTTGTGGCGATCGATAAAACAGGCGAAAAATTGTGGTTCATTCTCGCAGACGGCAAGCAGAGGATGTACAGTGAAGGGCTGAAGTTGAGCGAAATAACAGAGATTTCGATGCAGTTAGGAGCCGATACAGTCCTAAATTTGGATGGCGGCGGATCGGTAACTTTGGCAGTAGCATCGCCCTCAGGAGCAAAACTGTTGAATGCTCCGATTCAGAACAAAATTCCCATGCAGCAGCGTCCAATTTCCAATCATTTAGGGTTTTACGCGCGGGAAAATTAGGGTTGCAAACAGCCGCGCAGGAACTTGGTAGCATCAACAGATGTTGGTTCGGATGAGTGAAATTGTTACAAATCTTCATCGGCGAGATAACGGCCTGCATCGTCAGCAGCCTGAATGAGTTAGATTTCGGCGCGAGAGTGCGAATTTTCCCAGGCTGCTAAGCTGACTATTCGGGCTTTCGGGATTAATTCTTTGGCTTTTTCGCTTAATTGTAGAGTCATACACAAATGGGTAGTCGCTAATGACAGAAAGATGGCTGATTAGAATTGTACGATAATTGCGATCGGCATCACTGCCAATCAACATAAATCTGGACTAGCTTAATTGAATATTGTTTAAATTTTGACTTTAATGCAAAAATTACTAGGACAGCGACAACAAAAAAAGACACCCAAGAGCAAGTTTCAATTTGTGCAGGATAAAAATATACTCATAGCATCATTAATAATTCCTGCGATACACTTCGGTCTTTGCAAAATATACCTATTAATCTCATCCGAGAATGGAACAGTAGCAATTTGGCCGTCAGCAGGTCTTTTTTTGGCAGCTTTCCTCCTGCTGGATTGGCGGATTTTACCTGTTCTATTTATCAGCGATTTGATGGTAAAATATATGATGTTTTTCCCACAAGACTTGCTGGTAAGTAGTTTAACTGCTTTTGGGAATATCGTCGATCTGCTAGTAGCAAGTTTTCTAATTAATCGCTTCGTAAAATACCGAAATTTACTAGATAGATCCCAGGATGTTTTCAGATTTTTTGTGCTGCAATTACCCAGCCCTATCGTCAACAGCACTCTCGCGGCTACCGTACTGTGCGTGCAAGGCATGAGCCCCTGGAGTGCTTACCCAGAAGTTTGGCGGAGTTGGTTTACCTCAATCATTGCTGGTACGCTGATTGTGACGCCAGCAATTTTGACCTGGGCTCAGCAACCCAGGCAGTCCGAAAAACTCCGGCCTCCGCAGATTGCAGAATTTGGACTTTTGCTACTGTTGCTGGTTGTCATCAGCAAAATCGCCTTTTGGCAACAGTATCCCCTCGAATACATGATGATTCCGCTGCTGATTTGGTCGGCATTTCGATTCACATCGCGGGAATCGACTTTGCTGGTGGTGATTGTTTCGGCGATCGCAGTTTTTGGAACATCCCACGGTTTGGGTTCCTTTGTCAGATCTTCCCTCAACGAATCGCTGTTTCTGCTGCAATCTTTTATCGGTGTTGTAGCCGTTACCACCTTTGTTTTATCTGCGGTAATTAACGAAAATAAACAAGCAGCAGCCAAGCTCAAAAAACTGAATAATGAGTTAGAACAGCGAGTAGAAGAACGCACAGCTCAACTACAAGAAGCCAAAGAAGTGGCTGACGCGGCCAACCAATCGAAAAGCGACTTTCTCGCCAATATGAGCCACGAACTCCGCACTCCCCTCAACGGGATTTTGGGCTACGCTCAAATCATGAACCGTTCCCAATCTTGGGGAGAAAAAGAGCGTAATGGCGTGAACATTATTTACCAGTGTGGCTCCCATCTTTTGACACTGATTAATGATATTCTCGATCTCTCCAAAATTGAAGCAGGCAAATTAGATTTGCATCCGAAAGTTTTTCATTTTCCCTCTTTCTTGCAAAGCATTGTTGAGATTGTTCGCATCCGCACCGAACAAAAACAAATTGATTTGATTTATCTCCCAGATGCTGAACTTCCCCAAGGCATAGAAGCCGATGAAAAACGCTTGCGTCAGGTGTTAATTAATTTACTGGGAAATGCCGTCAAATTTACAGATAAAGGCAGCGTAACTTTCAAGATAGAAGTAATAAAACCCGAGTTTTTATCACCTGCGGAATCTGCAATCGAAAATCCCAAATCCCAAATTCAACATCGACTGATTCGCTTCCAAATAGAAGATACAGGCGTCGGCATGACTCCCGATTCTCTGTCAAAAATATTTACACCTTTTGAGCAAGTAGGAGATAGCAACCGCAAAACAGAAGGCACCGGACTCGGACTGGCAATTAGCACCGAGATTGTCAATTTAATGAACAGTAAAATTGAAGTTTATAGTGATTTTGGCAGCGGCAGCACCTTCGCTTTTACTGTCAATTTTCCCTTAGCTGCTGACTGGGCAAATGCAGCCGCAGCCGCTACTGGGAAGAAGATTGTGGGCTATCATGGAACTCAGAAAACAATTCTGATCGTCGATGACAACTGGCAGAACCGTTCCGTGATTGTTTGCCTCCTGGAACCAATTGGTTTTGCAGTAGTCGAAGCTGAAAATGGCGAGGATGGCTTAGCAAAAGCAGCTCAAATAAAACCGGATTTAATCATCGCTGATTTGTGGATGCCTGTGATGGACGGCTTTGAAATGCTGCGGCTGTTGCGGAGTTCAGAAGCATTAAAAAACGTGCCTGCTGTCGTCTCGTCTGCTTCTGTCTATGAAATGGACATCCAAAAAAGTTTGGATGCTGGGGGCGATGATTTTCTGCCGAAGCCGGTGCAAATTGAGGAATTATTTTCGATCGTGCAAAAGCATTTGCAAATTGAATGGAAGTATCAGGAGACAGCCTCAATTGAATCTGCTGGCGAACAATTAGCACCAAAACCTATATTTAATTCACCTCAGGCAACTTTAGCCATGACAATTCCTGCACCGGAAGAATTAGCTTTGTTGCTGAAATTAGCCCAGCAGGGTCGCTTGAAAAAACTTACTGAAGAAGTTAAGCGCATCGAACAACTCGACAAGAGTTATACTCAATTTATGCAGCCAATTCTGCAATTGGCAAAGAGCTTTCAATCGGACAAAATTGAAGATTTTCTCAACCAGCATATCAACTAACAGGAGAAAATATTTATGTCAGAAGCTGAGTTAATTTTAGTGGTAGATGATACGCCCGCCAATCTGGATGTCATCTCCGAGGCGTTGACGGATGCGGGTTATGAAGTTGCGATCGCGATTGACGGCGAACGAGCTCTCAAGCAAGTTCAGTATACGCTGCCGAGTTTAATTTTACTGGATGTGATGATGCCGGGAATTAACGGGTTTGAAACCTGCCGCCGCCTCAAAGCATCCGAGGCTACCAAGGACATTCCTGTGATGTTTATGACGGCTTTGTCGGATACAGCAGATAAGATTAAAGGATTTCAACTCGGTGCGGTTGATTATATCACTAAACCTTTTGAAGAAATGGAGGTATTGGCGCGTGTCAACACTCACATAAAACTTCGCAATCTCAATAAAGAATTAGAACAGCGAGTAGCCGATCGCACGGCGGAACTAACTGCTGCTTTGATACAAGTTAAGCAATCGCAGCTTCAGTTAATTCAGAGCGAAAAAATGTCGGCTTTGGGCAATTTAGTCGCTGGTGTCGCTCACGAAATCAACAATCCAGTGGGTTTTATTTATGGCAATATCAAGGAGTTAAATTTGGCGATCAAAGATATCTTTCGCCACTTGCGGCTTTATCAGCAAGAATGTCCAAATCCGGGTAAAGATATTGAAATCCACGCCGCAGACATTGATTTAGAATATGTGTTGAAAGATACAGCAAAGATGTTATCGTCAATGGAAGTGGGATGCGATCGCCTTCGCAACATCAGCACTTCCCTGCGAACCTTCTCCCGCGCCGATACGGCTGTGAAAGTCTCGGCTAACATCTGCGATGGGATTGACAGCACGCTGATGATTTTGCAGCACCGCCTGAAAGCTCAAGATACTCGTCCCGAAATTCAAGTTATCAAAAAATATGGAGAGATTCCCCCGATAAAATGCTATTTGGGACAACTAAATCAGGTATTTATGAATGTGATTTCAAATGCGATCGATGCTGTGAATGAGTGCAGTTACGGACGCAATTTTGCGGAAATTGCAGTGGCTTGTAATACAATTATTATTACTACAGAATTAACTCAAGACAGAGAAAGGGTGGTAATAAAAATTAAAGATAATGGTAAGGGTATTTCAGAGGATGTAAAATCACACATTTTTGACCATTTGTTCACTACAAAATTAGTCGGGGAAGGGACGGGGTTGGGTTTGTCGATTAGTCGCCAGATAGTGGAAGAAATACACGGCGGTAGTTTGACTTGCTCTTCGGTGTTGGGTGAGGGGGCTCAATTTGCGATCGCACTGCCGATCGATTAATGCGATAATTTTAGAACGATCCCCCGCAGCCATTTGATTGTTCTTGATGTGCAGCCTGCTTTGTAAAACTTACTCAAACTTAACTAAATCGGTCGATCGCACAATTTTTACAAGCTCATCAACCGTACCTCTCTTGGGGTGGCGATTTGACCGAGGAAGCCCAGCAGTTTTTCCCGCGTCGGCGTTGCTGTGGAGTCGCCCTTAGGAAACAACGGAAGTTGTGAAGACTGGCGTTTTCGTAACCTTGAAAGACTATCTGGCTGCTGAGTTGGATTTGGTCGATCGCGCCCAAGCCGTGACAGGTAGCTCAAATTTAGATAGTATTTTACAAGCTCAACTGTGCTATCTGCGGTATCGTGCCGAAAAAAAACCGGGCCGGGGAATGTTGAAGCGGTTCTGCGGCGAGGAATCGACTAAGCGAGTATATTCACAGTTTTTTGTTAGATTGGGAACAGAAGCTGCCACAATTGGTATGTAACAAAAATTGATTTTAATAGAAACTTCAGCCACTATACTAATAAGTGTAGGTTGGCATGAGGAAAATGCCAATGGTCAAAAAAAATCGCAATGTAGTTAGTTCAAATCCAGAAAGCAAAGTCAAAGTCGGACTTTCGCTGACTCCTTCTAGTGCCGATCGATTGAACGCGATCGCTCGAAAGCTGGGAATATCAAGGTCAGAACTCCTAGAACGCTTGGCAAAAGGCGCTCTGGATATTTCTAAAGACAAGAGTCAAGTTAGTGTCACTTGGAAAAAAGGTGAAGAAACTGCGGTCGATACCGCTGAGTTGGAAGGGGAAACAGCCGAAGAAAGCGACATTAATGACGCTATAACGGCAGAAACCCTATTGGACTCGGTAAGCGTACAGTCAAATCCCCTCGAAGCAAGTTACGAATCTTTACAGCAGCAGTTGAGCGAAGGCGAAAGTGCGATCGCCGAATTGCAGCAGCAATTAGCTGACAAGCAAAATCTCGAAGCTCAATTGCAGGAAACTGTATCGAAGTCAAGTTACGAATCTTTACAGCAGCAGTTGAGCGAAGGCGAAAGTGCGATCGCCGAATTGCAGCAGCAATTAGCTGACAAGCAAACTCTCGAAGCTCAATTGCAGGAAACTGTATCGAAGTCAAGTTACGAATCTTTGCAGCATCAATTCGCCGAAAAAGAACATTTGGCTAACGAATTGCAGCAGCAACTAGCCTCCAAGTCGAGCAATTTGGAATCTTTGCAGCATCAATTCGCCGAAAAAGAACATTTGGCTAACGGATTGCAGCAGCAACTAGCCTCCAAGTCGAGCAATTTGGAATCTTTGCAGCATCAATTGGGCGAAAAAGAACATTGGGCTAACGAATTGCAGCATTGGGCGAAAAAGAACATTGGGCTAACGAATTGCAGCAGCAACTAGCCTCCAAGTCGAGCGATTTGGAATCTTTGCAGCATCAATTGGGCGAAAAAGAAAGTGCGATCGCATCTTTACAGCAGCAATTCGCTACCGAAAAGCAAAATCTCGAAAGCCAATTGCAGGAAACTGTATCGAAGTCAAGTTACGAAGCTTTGCAGCAGGAGTTAGCAGAAAAGTCAAGTGCGATCGGCAACTTGCAAGTTCAACTCACCGAGTTCCACTCTCTAAAAGATCAATTAAGCCAAAGTGCTGCGAAACAGCTAAATTACGAGGCTTTGCAGCAAGAGTCTCAAGAACAGCTAAAAACAATCAAAGCTTTACGGGAACAGCTAGTTCAAATGCAAGCTGTGGCTGGGATTGGCGAAGCTTATCTCAACAAGTGGCGCCGTCCCTGATTTTCTCATCAGCACGCCACAGTCTAACGTTTCGGGTGCGCCCGGAGCACTTTACCCCTAAAACGTCCTCTAAACTCGGCCTCCTTCCTCTTGTAGCGATAGATTTGAACCTGTCGCTACAAGAGCTTTTTATGGCCAAATATGACCATAATATTAAGAAATATTACAATAAATAAATTATGATGACCGATCGCACCCGTCAAAGCAAATCCAGTGCAACAGACAGCAAGGGCCGCGTCACAGTAATTGGCGCCGGCATCGGCGGGCTGACAGCAGCAGCCTTGCTTGCCCATAGAGGATACAAAGTATTAGTCTTAGATCAGGCGATCGTCCCCGGAGGATGCGCTTCCACCTTCAAACGCAAAGGCTTTACCTTCGATGTCGGCGCCACGCAGGTTGCAGGCTTGGAACCCGGAGGCATTCACCACCGAATTTTCTCAGAATTAAACATCGAACTTCCCCCCGCCACACCCTGCGATCCCGCTTGTGCGGTATTTTTGCCGGGAGAAACGACACCGATTAGCGTGTGGCGAGATCCGCAAAAATGGCAGTCAGAAAGACAAAAACAATTCCCCGGAAGCGAACCTTTTTGGCAATTATTATCTACATTGTTCCAAGCTAGCTGGAAATTTCAAGGGCGCGATCCAGTTTTACCGCCCAGAAACTTCTGGGATTTCTGGCAATTAATTCAAGCAGTTCGCCCCGATACTTTAATTACTTTGCCTTTCACTTTTATGACGGTGGGAGATGCTTTGCGCTTGTGCGGTTTGGGCGACAATTTGCGCTTGAGAACTTTTCTGGATTTGCAGTTAAAATTGTATTCCCAAGTTGATACCGAAGAAACGGCGCTGCTGTACGCGGCGACGGCTTTAGGAGTTTCCCAAGAGCCGCAGGGATTGTATCATTTACAAGGAAGTATGCAGGTGTTGAGCGATCGCCTGGTAAGTGCGATCGAGCTTTACGGCGGCAAAGTTTTGTTGCGGCATACAGTCGAAAGTATTGTCACCACTAACGGCCAAGCCACCGGCACAGTGATTCGCAATCAAAAAACAGGCGAAGTTTGGACAGAAATTTGCGATCGCATTGTTGCCAACGTCACCGCGCAAAATCTAGTTAAATTGATGTCAAGCGAGCCTGTTTTAGAAACTTTAACAGATAATTCCGAGACCACAAACCAACTGCCAAATCAAATGGCAGGCTACAAACATCGAGTTGATAAATTGCCGCCCGCATCCGGCGCATTTGTGATATATTTGGGAGTGCATGAAAGCGCAATTCCGGCAAATTGTCCGCCGCATCTTCAGTTTCTCTACGACTACGACGGCGAGATTGGTGAGAATAATTCGTTATTTGTTTCCGTCAGTCATGCGGGCGATGGCCGAGCACCGCAGGGAATGGCGACAATTATCGCTTCGTCTTTTACTGATACTCGAATGTGGTGGAATTCCGCTGATTATGAAGGATTGAAGCAAAAATACGCTGAAGGTGCGATCGCCCGTTTGAGCGAATATTTCAATTTGACACCCGAAAAAATTGTACATCAAGAATCAGCAACACCTTGCACCTTTGCCCGCTACACAGCGAGAGATAAAGGCGTTGTCGGCGGCATCGGCCAGCGAATACCAACCTTCGGCCCTTTCGGATTTGCCAACCGCACGCCAATTAAAAACCTCTGGTTAGTCGGCGACTCCACCCATCCCGGAGAAGGAACTGCCGGTGTTTCCTATTCTGCTTTAACTGTCGTGCGGCAGATGGAGGCGGAGTTTTGATCGCAGATCAGAGGGCGGTTGAAACCGCGTCTACACGAACGAAGATCAGATCAGAGGGCGGTTGAAACCGCGTCTACAAAAACAATGTCCGCCTCCGCGGACTCAAGAAAAAGACGGCGGTTCAAACCGCCGAATCTTGAACCCGCGGAGGCGGGTTTTGTCTGTATAGACGCGGTTTCAACCGCCGAGTTTTCTAGACTCTATGACTACTTGATAGAAATCTTTGCGCCCACAGCTTCAAGCTGCTTCTTCAATTCTTCAGCAGCTTCCTTAGCAATAGCTTCCTTAACTGCCTTAGGTGCGGCTTCTACCAAGTCTTTCGCTTCCTTCAGACCCAAACCGGTAATTGCGCGGACTTCCTTCAGAATTGCGATTTTCTTGTCAGCAGGAACTTCTTCCAACATGACAGTAAACTCAGTTTGTACTTCTACTTCTTCAGCAGCAGCAGCAGGGCCGCCCATCATCATCATGCCGCCTACAGGAGCAGCAGCGCTAACGCCAAAAGCTTCTTCAATTTGCTTGACCAATTCAGAAGCTTCGAGCAAGCTCAGAGTCTTCAGTTTTTCTAAGATTTCGTCGGTTGCAGTAGACATTTTTTGAACTCCTAGTTCGATTTGATTAATTGTCAGTTGTCAGTTGTCAGTTGTCAGTTGTGATTTTCTAGTTCGAGATTTCTCAATTCAAAACTCACAATTCAAAACTCAAAACTATCTAAGCAGATACGCTTTCTGCTTCTGCTGGTGCTTCTGCTTCTGCTGGTGCTTCTGCTGCATCGCCGTCTTTTTCAGCATAAGCTTTGAGACCGCGTGCGATCGAAGTAGGAACTTGATTGATACCCACAGCCAACTTGGTTGCGACACCGTTGATAGCGCCAGCAATTTGAGCCATGAGTTGTTCCTTCGACGGCAGATCCGCTAATGCCTTAACATCATCTTGTTTCAGCACCCGTCCTTCCATCACGCCGCCGCGAACTTCAGTCTTCTTGGAAGCTTTTTGGAATTCTTGGTAAGCCTTAATCGCGCCGCCAATATCTTCTTGCACGAACATAAATGCCGACGTACCTGTCAGCAATTCCTGTATCGGCTGCCATGTTTCATTGCCTTCAACAGCAATTCGCATTAGCGTGTTTTTTGCCACTTGGCAACTGCTGCCTTTGGGACGCAAACGCCGCCGCAAATCTGTGATTTCAGCAACAGTTAAGCCTTTGTAGTCGATCGCGATTACCAGTTGAGATTCGCTCAAGGTTTGCTTGAGGTCTGCAATAATCTCATTTTTTACTGCTAAACTTTTGCCCATACTAATTTCACCTCCTTTTAGGATCTCAAACTGCCAATCAAAAACCCCAACCTTATAGCCGGGGCAGAGAATTAAAAATTAAGAATTAGGAATTAAAAGATAGAACTTTTTAATTGATTTTCTTGAGTTTTTATTTCTTCAGCCTCGGCAGGAAATTAAGCACTCGGCACCTGCGGTCTTCAGCTTATTGATTTTTGATTAGGCTATCACCATCCGGCAGACATTAGCAAGGGTATGCAGCAAATCTCGTGAGAGATTTACACAGACAGCCGAAGCTGTCTTTTACTTTCTGCCTTCGGCTTAATTCTTGCTAAGCAGCATCAAGTTTGGTATCGCGCAGAGCACTGATATCGACTTCGATCGATGGGCCCATAGTTGCGGATACGTACAAACTGCGCCAGTAGCGACCTTTCGCACCAGAAGGACGGTTGCGGTCAACAGTTTCTTGCAAAGCATGAAGGTTGACCAGCAAATCTTCCGCTGAGAAAGCTGCCTTGCCAAACATAACATGAACGATGCCTGTGCGATCGGCACGGAATTCTAGTTTACCACCTTTGAATTCGTCGATCGCCCGAGCAATGTCAGTCGTCACTGTGCCGCCTTTTGGAGAAGGCATCAAGCCGCGCGGGCCCAACAACCGACCCAATTTTGCCACCAACGGCATCACATCTGGAGTCGCAATCAGACAATCGAAGTCCATCATGCCCTTTTGAATTTCCTCGATCAACTCTTCAGAACCAGCAATATCTGCGCCGGCATTCAGAGCTTCTTTAACTTTTTCGCCCTTAGCAATCACCGCAATTCTGACTACTTGACCAGTTCCTTTTGGCAGCGATACAGTTGTCCGCAACTGTTGGTCAGTATATTTCGGGTCAATTCCCAAACGGATGTGAGCTTCAGCAGATTCGCCAAACTTAGCGGTTGCTGTTTCTTTCAAAAGTTGCAGAGCTTCCAGCGGTAGGTAAGGTCTCTCTTCAACTTTCTTTTGAAGTTCTTGCAATCTTCGCGATACTTTCTTTGCCATTGTTATTTTTTGGGGTTAGTAGATTTGAGATGTGAGATTTTAGATTTAAGAATTGAGCCGTTTCGGTCATTTCAAATCTAAAACATTTGCGATTCCTAGCGAAGCTTTGCTTCTCCCCCTGAATCGACTTGCGATTTTGGATTTTAGATTTTAGATTTTCGATTGAACTTATCAGCCGATCGTTGCCAATCTAAAATTTTTCCGATTCTGACGATTGATTGCTGCCAACTGCCAACTGCTTTCGGAGTCAACTGACAACTGTCAACTGTCAACTGTCAACTGTCAACTGACTTTAATCAGCGATCGCCACGCCCATGTTTTTAGCTGTTCCCGCTACAATTTTCATAGCAGCTTCAACATCATTAGCATTAAGGTCAGGCATCTTAGTTTCAGCGATTTCTCGCAACTGAGCCTGTGTGATTGTCCCTACTTGCTTGCGATTAGGTTCACCCGAACCCTTAGCAATACCAGCAGCCTTTTGAATCAAAACCGACGCCGGGGGGGTTTTGAGAATAAACGTAAAACTGCGGTCTTCAAAAACCGAAATTTCTACCGGAACCACGAGACCTGCTTGGTCTGCGGTTCTAGCATTGTACTCCTTGCAAAACATCATGATATTGACGCCGTGCTGACCCAAGGCTGGGCCGATAGGAGGAGCTGGGTTGGCTTTTCCCGCTGTAATCGCCAACTTAATTACTGCAACAACTTTCTTTGCCATTAGTTAGTTCTGTTTCTGAACCTGATTGAACTCTAATTCTACAGGCGTATCGCGCCCAAAAATCGAGAGTAAAACTTTGAGCTTGTTCCGTTCCGGGCTAACTTCAATCACATCACCTTCAAAATCCTTAAACGGCCCGGAAAGTACCACAACGTGGTCTCCTGTCGCCATCGATACTTTGACAACTGGTTCTGATTCCTGAGCGTTTCTGAAGATCCGTTCTACTTCCGAATGACTCAGAGGTAGCGGTTTGACGTGACCCCTGCCGCGCCCGTAGCGGCGTTTTTGCTCTGCCCCGACAAAATTAATTACATTCGGGGTATTTTTAATCACCTGCCACGTATCCTCGTCCATATACATACGGATGAGTACGTAGCCGGGGAAAATTTTCTCATCTGACTGGCGCCGGGAACCGTCTTTGCCGACTTTGATCGCTGGAGTTTGCGGAATTTCGACTTGAACGATGCGATCGGCAACATCCAAAGTTTGAATCCGCTGATCCAAGTTTGCCTTCACGCGCTTCTCGCAGCCTGAGGCTACCTGAACAGCATACCAGCGAGCCTGAATCTCCGGCACATCTGGCGATGCTGCCTGTCCCGTCGTTTCTGTGGAATAATCAGATTCTTCTGATGCAAAAGTCATGGCCCAAACACCTTTCCTGCGCCCCAGTTAAAGAAGTTATCCACCAAATAGATCAGGCTTGCTGAGAGGATTACCATCAAAAGCACGGCCAAAGACTCGCTAATTAGCTGCTGGCGGCTCGGCCAGACCACTTTGTCGAGTTCTTCTCTAGTTTCCTTAAAAAAACCCGCAGGATCGAACCCAGGCGCAGTCATTTCTTGAGTTTCTTGAGCTTCGTCTTTTTTCGCCACGATCGAATCCCCCTTCCGATTTCAGATTTTAGATTTCAGATTTTAGATTTTGTGAGTGGCTCGCGGCTATCTGATTTTTTGACACTAACCACTTACGCCCAAGTCCAAAATCTCAAATCCAAAGCCAGCACTTTTTTACAAGCTCAACCCATCTAACGGTGTATGTGCCGATCGCCCTCAAAGGCGATCGAGAAGCAACACCGAGCATTTGTTGATGGCCTTTGTTGCGAACCGCCCACAAAAATTAATTCTACCCGAAAGTCTGCGGTTTCGGCTGTTTCCAGCCAATTATCCGGGCGCTTTCGGGCAGAATTAAAATTTTGGTGATTCAGCGCGCCCTGGAGGACTTGAACCCCCGACATCAGGTTTTGGAGACCTGCGTTCTACCAACTGAACTAAGAGCGCACAGGTGAGGTTGCTGAAATTCGCTTAACCTCTAGATTTCTATTTTAACACAGTGCGCTCGGAAATGGGAAACTTTTTTTTGAATTTTTCAATTTCCCATTTTCTGTCTCTCCAAGAGGAAGCTGGGTGCATTCCTACAGGGAGCGATCGAACCGCTGTTTGACGCGAGTAGCTTTGCCGACGCGATCGCGCAGGTAGTAAAGTTTTGCTCTACGGACTTTACCGCGGCGCATGACTTGAACAGTAGCGATGCGGGGCGAGTGAATCAAAAACACCCGTTCCACGCCGACGCCTTGAAACACGCGGCGCACAGTGATTGTTTCATTAATGCCGCCGTTACGCATGGCAATCACAGTCCCTTCGTAGGGTTGAACCCGTTCTTTCGCGCCCTCTTTAATTCTCACGCCGACGCGCACGGTGTCGCCTACGTAAATTTCTGGTAGAACTTTGCTTAGTTCTACCTTGACTCTATTTATTTCTTCCGTCTCGATCGAACGGATTATTTCTGCTGCGCCTTTCATAAAATTTTCCAAAACTCACAATCCCCTATCATATATCGAACTGCCAGTTTTATCTCAAAAAACTTCTATGTTAAATACTTCCTTGGTCGTATTTCTGCAACTCGGGGCGATCGCGATACTAGCTTTGTACGTCGCCGCCAACTTGGGGGCTAACGATGTCGCGAACTCGATGGGGACATCGGTAGGATCGAAGGCGCTCACGCTGCGGCAAGCAATAATTGTTGCAGGCATACTAGAGTTTGCTGGTGCCGTGCTGTTCGGGCAAGGAGTTTCCGAAACTCTAGCAACAGGAGTTGTGAATGCAGAAGTGTTCGCAGACAAACCGCAGGTATTTTTGATCGGGATGGTGTCAGTGCTAGCAGCTTGTGGCTTGTGGCTGCAAATTGCTACCAGTCTAGGTTTGCCAGTTTCTTCGTCTCATGCGGTGGTAGGTGCGATCGCAGGTTTTAGCTGGGTAGCAGCGGGAATTCATGCGGTTGATTGGCCGACTATCGGCAGGATTTCGTTAACTTGGGTGGCGACACCTTTTGCTAGCGGTGCTTTAGCTGCACTATTTTATAGTGGGGTGAAGCATTGGATTCTCGATCGCCCCGATCCTCTATTTCAACTGCGCGAGTGGATACCTTGGCTGAGTGCAGCGCTGCTGAGTGTATTTGGGATAATTGTATTGCCGTCTGTTGTGGATGTGGCTTTGGTGCAGACAGGCGCGATCGACTTCGCGCGCGATCGACTTGGCTGGAATCTGCCAATTCACGATATTGCGATTGCTATCGGGAGTATTGCTGCGATCGGGCTTTCCCTCAATAGCTGGAAAAAGTTAGAGAAAGAAGGTTCGGCAGCGAGCAATGTGCGGGATGTAACAGATAGAAAGAATAAGCAAGAGGAAATATTCTCCCCATCTCCCACTCTCCCCCTCTCCCCATCTCCCACTCTCCCCCTCTCCCCATCTCCCCCTCTCCCTCACTCTTCCATCGAGCAACAGATGGCGAGATTTCAAGTGTTGAGCGCTTGTTTTGTGGCATTTGCACACGGTTCCAACGACGTAGGGAATGCCGTTGCGCCTTTAGCTGCGATCGCCTACATCCAGCGCACAGGCTCCTTTCCCCTAGAAGATTTTAACGTTCCCCTGTGGATTTTAGTCCTCGGAGGCGCAGGAATCGTCATCGGTTTAGCCATTTGGGGTCAAAAAGTGATCGCTACAGTCGGGGAAAACATCATCCAACTGCAACCCAGCGGCGGATTTTGCGCGGAATTAGCCACAGCTACCACAGTATTATTAGCATCTCGCTTGGGTTTGCCGGTTTCCACATCCCACGCTTTAGTGGGTGCAGTTGTGGGAGTCGGGCTGATTAAAGGTTGGAAATCGGTACGCTGGAAAACTTTGCAGTCAATTGGTTCGGCTTGGGTGGTGACAATCCCGATCGCCGCCGGTTTGGGTGCTAGCATTTTCAGCATCGCCCAATGGATTTTAGTTAAATGAACGCGATAGGTGTGTATAGCCTTTCAAGCGAAAGATGAAGTACGACTGGGCATAGGGCATAGGGCATAGGGCATAGGCATCCGTGGGCATACCTCACTTTTTTGAGAACCGCGATAATTTCCTTCTCCAAACAATGCTTTAGCTGTCAAGCCAGCACTTCCATACAGGGCTTTCTCAACTGAATCTCAGTGCTGTTACTAAATTGTATAAAGTGTTTTACGGTGAGTATTAGTCTAGAAACCACAGGCGTTGCTGGGCAAATGATGCCGGAAAAATAAACACTTCGGCTTAGTCTGAAATATTCAGGCTTTGGCGATCGCTTTTCATTCAGTTAACAGTTGATGGTTGATGGTTGAAAAAGAAAATCAGTTGATAGTTGATAGTTGATAGTTGACAAAGGAAGTCAGAAGATTGGAGTAATGAATCGTCTGATTTTAAGCTCTTCCGATCGCGCTTGGGGCTTTAAACCAAATTCTTATCGTAAAGCAATTGTCAGAATTTTTAGATGCCAGATCTGTTGCCCTTGGAGAATGGGATGTGTTAGTTTTTTGATGAGACAGGTTGCTTTTGAGGGTGCGATCGCCTCTTCAAACTTTGGCGATCGCAAGATCGGAAATTTTAATATCAAAAATCCGGGTGCAAGAGTGTGTGAGAGACTTGGGCCCAGAAACCCGGTTTCTAGCCATTTAATGCTCAAATTATGCCTTTAGGGGTGAGGAGTCTCGGCCCTACCCTCAACTTTAGTTGTCGGGGAAGAGGTTATCCGGCTGGCGAGGCGGGTGAGTTAGAGGCGAGAATTACCCGGAGCAATCGGTGCAGAGGTCAAGCTGTAGTATGATTTCTAATTGCACAAAGTGTTCTTGGGGCGATTAAGAGCGGGATAGCTTCGCTTCACGCAATTTTCTAACATTTCTAGCTCAGCGACTACCATAGATTCAACAGCGTCCGCAATCTTTGAGACCAACTCACTAGAACTTGCGACCTGATGCAGCCAAAATACTTAAGAACACTCTCTCGTGCAGTTTAAATTAGAGGTTATAGGCTAATGGCGAACCGGAACAGATACTCGCCAAAAGGCGACGCAGGGGATGCACAATCAGCAGAACAAGTCCTCAACTCAGTGATGCAGGAACTGGACGCTTTGCATGAAAATGTCAAAGGTCAGTTAAACCAGGACATTACTCGGCTGCAAACTGAAAAAAATCACCTGATTGAAGATATTGAAGGCCTCCGGGAGCAATATCGCAAATTGCAGTCTCAGCAAATGGAATCTCTGTCTGGGCGATACATTCAGCAGCAGCAATTGTGGCTGAAGCAGTTGGCTCAAGTTTTGGCTCACAATTTGCAGGATTTGTTGGTGCAGCGGTTCAACGAACTCAGCGCTAACTCGGGCCATTCTCTCAGCAGCCCAATTCCCAGCGGCGAATTCCCCATACCCATGCCCCCTAGCAACTATGACGAACGGGCCTCGGAGTTATTGGCGGCGCTCGATGAACGGATAGATCGCAGTTTCCAGATGCTAGAACAAGATTTGAGCAGCTATGAAAGCGAGCTATCCATGCGGCTCAACAACATGAAAACCCTCGAACTCCAAGGGGAAGAACTGCTACAAAATCTCGTCAACCGCATTCGGGAAGAACTCGTAGAAGAAGAATATCTTGACAATCCTTTCGACGCTCAAGATTCCTATCCCGAGGAAGCAACTAATTCTATCCGCCCGCAAGTTTTGCCGCCAACACCTGCGGATGCGCCGCGGCAAGCCTTTCCACAGCCTTCAGCAGCGCCTGCGGCAGTCGCAACAGCCACTTCTCAAGTGCAAGCAGGTTTGATTCTGGCTTTGTCTTCGGCGGTGGTATTGTCGCTGTTTAATGTTTGTTTGAGAATTCTAATTAAAAGCAGAAATCCTCGGATGATTTTTGGCGTGTTTGAGCTTGATGGGGTGGTGACTCGGGGTTTTGGAAATTCTCTGTTGATTTTGTTGATGCGGCTGATCGTGGTGATGGCTTTGATGCCAGTATTGGCAACATTTCTGTATCCTTCTGTCTGGAAAGATCTTAAACGGTTTTTCTACTCGCGCGATCTATCTTTGTGGAGCAAGGTTTTAGGAAGCGCATTTTTTCTGTTTTTGTCTCAGGTTTTGATTTATTTGGCGATCGGCAATATTCCGGCGGGGATTGCTATTACAATTTTCTTTATTTACCCGATCGTCACCGTACTGGGTTCTTGGTTCTTGTTTGGCGCTCGTCCGAGTACGATCGGCTTTTTGGCGATGTTGGGGATTACCGCAGGTCTGATTTTAGTTGGATCGCCGAGTTTTGCTGCGCCAGCTCCTGGCGGTGGCAATGTCGAGGTAGGAGTCGCCGCTGCACTGGCTTCTGGGATTACCTTTGCAGGTTACGTATTGCTAACTCAAATGGCCGCCGGCAAACTGCACCCGATTCCTTTTAGTTTAGTTAATTTCGGCGCGATTTTTGTATTTTCGTCCCTGAGTTTGTGGGTACCGCTGTCAGAGAATCTGGCTCCGAAAATCGACCAAAATGTTTGGCCTGGTTTGATTGTGGGAGGCGTTGTTTTAGGCGTACTGACACTATTTAGCTATCTTTTGAACAATTTTGCCATCCGGTTCGCGGGGGCGGCCTTAGCGTCAGTAATTGGCACTTTGGGCCCGGCGATGACAGCACTCTTCGGGTTTATAATTATCAATGAAAAGTTGCAGCCTGTAGCAATTCTCGGCATGGCTGTGGTGACATTGAGCGTGGCTGCGATGAGTGTAGAACGCATGGTAGCTCCTCAGAAAAAGGCTACTTAAGTTCAGTTGACAGTTGATAGTTGACAAAGGAAGGAAGAGGATTGGAGTAATGAATCGTCTGATTTTAATTTCTCCCTACAAGGAAGAGCCTTTAAACCAATTCTTTCTGGTAAAAACTGCTGTTGGTAGTGAGGACTTTAGTCCTAGGATTTTGAGGAATAAATTCCTCACTACGAACTTGTTTTATAAAGTGTTTGTAGCGGGGAATGCGAGTCATCCCATTTTGATTACTAATTAGGGCTTGCTGAAAAAGTCAGAAAACAGCATTTAGAAAGATGAGTGAATTTGAGATCGCCTCGACAATATAAGTTTTATCAATCTTGTTCTGGCGAAACATAGCTTTTACCAATAATTTAAGCCAAAAAACATCAAAAAAGGTTTTTGTTATGAAATAGACAGAAAAAAAGCCAAAAAGCCTGCCGTACCCTGGCAGAAAGATTCATCACCAGA
>NZ_JAEQDE010000104.1:0-43402 GCF_020737865.1 Microcoleus sp. PH2017_35_SFW_U_B | reverse complement strand
AACGATTCTCGGTGGATTTAATGATGTGCCTCTCTGCTAGTTGCATTCAGACTCTCCATTTTTTGACGATCGCAATAATTCTCTTGACCATTTTGACTAGATGATACTACTATTGCTTACTACTGCTTACAAACTTAATAAAGTTTTATAATACCAATTTAATGTGAACTTGCACATATCCCGATCTCCCCTAAGTTCCCCTGAATAAGCAGGCTGATTTTATTGTCATCATAGGTACGTAGTTGCGCTTTAGCGTTCTTTCCTAATATTATAAAGAGCGCTAAAGCGCAACTACGTACCTAATTTGTATTCGGATTCTATGCAGCCTCATAAAAAATTCGTATAACTCTGCTTTTGATTATTCATTAAAATTAACCAATAGGTAACTCAATCACAAACTCCGCTCCCTGTCCAGGTTGGGAATTGCAGTAGAGTTTCCCCCCATGCTTTTCCGTCACAATCTGGTGACTCATTGAGAGTCCTAGCCCGGTGCCTTTCCCGGCATCTTTGGTTGTAAAGAATGACTCAAATAAGCGTAATTTCAACGCTTCATCGATGCCTGAACCATTGTCAGCAATCCTAATTCTGACCCAATTATCTTCGATAATTTCAGTTTGAATTTGAATAGAAGGAATCAGCACGAGTTCAGAATTATCAGAATTTTTACTTCGATCCATTACATCATCTAGGGCATCAATACTATTGCCAATAATGTTCATAAATACTTGATTTAATTGTCCAGCGAAACATTTAATCTTTGGCAACTTGCCGTAATTTTTGGCAACAGTAATTTCCGAATAATTATTATTGGCTTTGAGTCTGTGTTTCAAAATTAATAGCGTGCTGTTGATGCCTTCGTGGATATCGAAAGCAATCTTTTGGGAAGAGTCTGCTCGTGCGAACAACCGCATGGAATAACTGATATCGCGGATACGTTCAGCACTCTGCTGAAGAGATGCAAGCATTAGGGGTATATCTTCTTCTACAAATTCTAGCTCAATGGCTTCAGCGTGTTCGATAATTTCTGACGCAGGTTCGGGGTAATGCTGCTGATAGATGTGCAAATGTTCTAGTAAGTCTTTTAGGTATCTGTCAGTATGGGTTAGGTTGCCGGCTATGGAATTAATTGGATTGTTAATGTCATGGGTTACTCCTGCAATCAACTGTCCCAAAGTCGCCATTTTTTCATGTTGAATTAGGCGTTCTGTGGATGCGGCTTGTTGTTCCTGTAGCAGTTGCTTGACTCGTCGAATCATTTGATTTAGGGCTGTTGCTAATATACCAATTTCATCTTGAGTGGTAACAGCAGCTTGTAAATCAAAATTGCCCGTTTGGGTTGCTTCCTGGGCAATATGGGTGACTTGCTGGAGGGGACGAGCGATCGCCCGACTGGTATAAATCGCGAGGAAAATGGCGATCGCCACTGACAAAATCATGCTCCCAGCAATAACCTGTACTCGTAGCACCTGTACATTTGCAAACTCAGTTTTTGCTTCTTTGTAATCTTTATACGCCCTTACCTTTAATTGCTCTATATCTTGTAAAAATTTCTTCAATTGCAGCGATGTAGGACTGCTACCAAAAGTCAAGAGCTGGCTGCGGAATATCTGAATTTCTGCGGGTGATAATTCAGCGGAATTAATTGCCTTTAATATCGCCTCTGTCTGCTGCAAGTAAGCCTCTGGAATCTCTTCATTGGCTTGCAGAAAACGTCTGACGGTATTTATTTCAGCAGGTGACTCGTCAACCTTATGATTTTTTGTATCCCCTTCCGAAGATTTAAACTCAGACCATTCTTTTTTGAATAGAGCCACATGGTTTAAAAAATAGGAATACTGTTGGTCTAGCAAATCTCGATTTTCCAATAGCATCAGGATCTGCTGTTGGTGGAGGAGAACTTGAACGAGCTGGATCTGCAATTCACTGATGAATTGAGTTTCTTCGATCGCATTTTGTTCGTGTCTAACAGCTTGTTGATGATATTGGTCAGCGATCGAGATTCCTGTAGCGGTTCCCAGAATTGCCACTCCCAGCGCCAGTCCATAGCCCACACTAATCTTTTGTCCTACCTTGAGACAACTGAACCAATGCTTCAGATGACGTAAACGCAACTTTCGCATAAATGAATGCTTTAAGAAATGGCTCTCATATAGATCTAATAAGAGACCAAGTTTAAATCTATTTTTAGGTTCGGGCATAGAACTCATGGTGGACACTGGATATATTATAATCACAATTACTTGTAAAAAACAAAAACCAGGAATGAAAATAAATCAACTAATTCGAGAATTTTCCTCAGGTCTCCTAATAGTAAATAGATCGGGCGCATCTGGCGCAAGGAAGAGGGCGAAGCATGACCGCATATAAGTTATTAGTTATAATCTCCTATTTTCTGCGGTCATGCTTCGCCCCTACAGATATATTTACCTTGCGCCAGATACACCCCTGTGCTTTTTCCTTCTGTGTCTGCTTCAATCCTCAACTTTCAAAGCTCTTCTTGCTAATTTTACATAAGTTTTCACAGTTTCATAAGGCATTTCCAAATCAGCAGCAATATCGAACAAAGATTCCCCCAATTCCCGGCGCGCTAAAATCGTCGCCCAAGTTTCCGCAATCTCACCAGCCCGACTCCCGCCTGTACGCTTTCTGTGCGCCATAAACTTCTCTGTCAATTCATCGATTCGCGCCGCCAATACGCTTTGGATAGAGACTTCGGGTAGGGATTCTGTCAACCATTGCGATCGCGTTTGTCCCAATCCAAAGGTTGTTTTGTGGCCCGTGCCGCAGTAAGGTGCTAATTGCCCCAAGGCATAAAATAATTGTACAAAATCAGGGCGCAATCCGGCCGATCGCCCGATCGCAAATTCCACAGCCCCAGTAAATCCCGTTACCATGCCTTTTTTGCCCGCCGCCACCTTTTGCGACTCCAACTTGTGGCGGCTAATAATTACATTTTCGTCAATCCAATTCAGAAATTCTGCTTGGTCAACATTCATACCCGAAAAGTTATTCCAGCGGCGCAAATAGCTGTGAAAAACATTTTCGGGAACTGGTAGCGGGAAGTGATGCCCTTTGCTGCGAAAGCTTGTAGGAGTTACAAAACTAAGTTTTATGTTTCTAGATAATGGATGTTCTGCTGTTAGCAATTGCTGGTAAGTTGTGGGAGAAAAAGCAATATCCCAAGAGCGAATTACCAGCGGAGCATTTCGCAAATCAATCTCTTGGGGCAAATTTTGCAGCCACTGACTCAGCCATTGTACTACTTGCTGGGACAGTCCTGTGACATACCAGCGGTAAATGCGATCGCCCAAAAGCTGAAATTCCTTACCGGCTGGAAGCAAATCACCCTCCAATCCCGAAATAGTAAAGGCTTTTTCTGACTGCGAGTCGTGCAAAAGTTGCGATAATTCCGGGTCAGTTTCCTGAATTTGATGCAAAAACCAAGCGTGCAAACCTATAGCATACTGCGCGTACAGATAGCTAGCTGCGCGGGGGGTCAATTCAAACACTAATCCGACTAACTCGGTGTCAGCGGGCCAAATTAGCTTAGAGGAAGGAACTTTTTTGGTGCGGGTGGGATGCGGGGAAATTGCCATGAGATGCCGGAAACAGGGACAGCGGTCTCATATTTTATCTTTTTTTATCCCCGTTGGGGGATGTTTTTGTCTGGGCGGGCGATCGGTCAAATCTATTAGCAGCTCCAAAAACCGTGTCAACCGCCAGTTTCCCGAAATCGGAGGGATGCAGAAAAATCACCAAAAAACCGACAACCTAAAACTCAATTTTTGTCAAGTTTTTCCTCCTTGTAAGTAAAGAGAAATATACAAGTGTTTAAAATCACATTCTGGGGTACAATTGTCAAAAGCTCGTAGCATCCTCAACTCCGATCCTCAACTATGAACACAACAGAAAAATCCAAACTCTCCAACGAAAAAACTTTGGAGGCGATGAAGAATTTCTCCGAAACCTACGCCAAGCGCACCGGAACTTACTTTTGTTCCGAGCCTTCAGTCACTGCTGTCGTTATAGAAGGACTAGCAAAGCACAAAGATGAACTAGGTGCTCCCCTATGCCCTTGTCGCCATTACGAAGATAAAGAAGCCGAAGTCAAAGCCGCCTACTGGAACTGTCCTTGCATTCCCATGCGCGAGCGGAAAGAATGTCACTGTATGTTATTTCTGACGCCAGATAACGATTTTGCTGGAACTAATCAGGAAATTAGCATGGATCAGATTCAAGCAGTCAGAGAGACCATGTAATCGGTTAAGTAGGCGGTCTTCAGTTGACAGTTGACAGTTGACAGTTGACAGTTGACAGTTGACCGCTTGACAGTTGAGAGCTACCTCTACCTGAAAGAAAGAGGATTGGAGTAATGAATAGTCTTCTTTTAATTTTTCCCGATCGGGCTTGGGGCTTTAAACCAATTCTTTCTGGTAAAATTGGTAATTGTTGTGAAAATAGGTCGTAAATCAGTTGACAATTGACAGTTGACAGTTGACAGCGACCTCAACGATCGCCGCCTACTCTAACACGCATCCCCAATCCAAAATCCCAATCTCCAAGCGAATGACAGAGGAAATGCCGATCGAGTTTTGGCAAGGTATCGAACAGTTTAACAGCCAAGATTTTTACGCTTGTCACGATACCTTAGAGGCTTTGTGGATGGAAGCCGGCGAGCCGGACAAAAGATTTTATCAGGGAATATTGCAAATTTCTGTCGCGCTTTATCACCTAAGCAATCAAAACTGGCGCGGTGCAGTAATCTTGCTGGGAGAAGGCATAAATCGGCTCAATTATTATCAACCGAGTTATGCGGGAATTGCCGTTGAAGATTTGCTCGGACAAAGTGCTAAACTCTTGAGTGCTTTGCAGCAAGCTGGCCCGGAAAAAGTCGCTGAATTTGTACCGTTGTTAACAGGTGCAGAAGTTGCAGGCTTGCGATTGCCGCGAATTATCAAACTAGAACAAACTTCAATATGAGCAGGCTGGTACACCGAACTCGATCGATAAAAGGAGATTGCGATCTGGAGTAAGCAGGGGTTGATATACATGAGCGACCTGCGGTATTTTTATGCCATTTTATGTATTGTACCGCATTTGCTATATAATTAGCAGTTAGCTGGACTAAACCAATGATTAGGAAGACTCATGAGTTTTAGCCGCATTCTTACAAACATTTGCTCCGATCGACTTGCTGAAAGCCGAGATTTTTATGTGACCTTGCTTGGCTTTGATGTGAGCTACGATAGTGATTGGTATGTTCAACTTCGTAGTCCGTCTAATAAAGAACTAGAGTTTGGAATCATTCTTCGTAGTCATAGTTTAGTTCCACAAGAATATCAAACCGCTCCTTCAGGTATGTATGTAACTTTTGTGGTTCCCGAGGTTGATCTAGTCTACGAAAAAGCAGTAGCTATGGGGCTTCGCATAGTTCAAGAACTAAGAAACGAATTTTATGGGCAGCGTCGATTCTTAACTGTTGATCCGAATGGTTGCTTGATAGATATTTGCTCACCATTTAGTGAGTTGGAAAAATGAAGATTACATCTGTATTGAGTTCAAGTAGTTGCAATCAATTTTTTGCTTTGATTTAGGTAATGAGTATGCGCCAGCCAGCTAACAACCCCAATGCACACTGACCGCTGATAGGTTATCAGTTTGAGTTTGAGTGTATCTGCGGCGGGTGATTGGGAACGTTAGGTTGCTTCAGGTTAATGCTGAGACAGTCATAAGTAAGAATAAACATGGATACAGAGGATACAGCAGCCCGATACGATCGTATTGCCCACTGGTGGCAAACTCAGCATCAAGATTCGCTTTATGGTATCCCACAGTTGGAGCGTGCTATTCAATTCACCCATAAAAAGCAGGTAGCTCTTGATATAGGGTGTGGAAGCAGTGGACGCTTTATTAAAGTCCTAAGCGAACATGGATTTCAAGTGGAAGGACTTGATATTTCCTCAGAAATGATTGATTTAGCCAAACAACTGCATCCAAACATCGTCTTCTATCAAGCAGACATCTGCTGTTGGAATCCTCCCAAACCCTACAGCTTGATTGTTGCTTGGGACAGCACATTTCATCTGCCGCTAGATATGCAAGAATCTGTGATGAAAAAGCTATGCAATGCTCTTGAACCTGATGGTGTATTGATGTTCACGTGTGGGGGTGGGCATGAAGCAGGTGAAGTTTCTGGAACATTTCAAGGTCAAGACTTTGAGTACAGCACACTAGGTGTAAATGCTTTCCTAAAGATTCTGAGTGAGTCTCAATTTACATCCCTTCACCTTGAATACGATCAATATCCTGAGAATCATGTTTATATCATTGCTCAAAAGACTTGAGCGACGATTGGAATGGATTTGTACCAGCTTGGGTAGTTAATGTTGCCTATGGAAGTATGATGGCTGCAAAGCGCAGGCTAACAGTGCGTTGGAGCCGGGGCAAGCAATGGGAAATTCACAGCCGCACGCTGGATCGAACGGGACAATGTGGACTAATTGTTTCCAAAGATTCTGACTTTTATCAGCACAGTTGTAAGATTATCTTTTTGCGGACAGCTTATGCAATCTACCTTTGAGACTGCCCGAAACTTCCCGATCGCCCAAACCGTCAAAAAACTTGCTTTCTCCAGTAAATCATCCAAACAGGCGAAGAAAGGGCTATTGTCTTGCTAGGATAATTGGTTGACGCTCTCGGGCAGGTCGATCGACCTTACGGGAATTTTTCACGGCCGTTAAGATAAAATACCTAACCGATCGGGTGTGGTGGATCTAATCTCCATAGAGAAAAATCAGGGGTGAGATAATGCCCTTCAGCAATTTCAAAAATTTTGAGGCTTGCAAGCTATGATGCCCTCCGCTAAACTACTCAATTCCCGCCTATTCAAAGGATTATCGCTGCTGTTGCCGCTGACTCTGGCTGGCGCGATCGCCTCTCCTACCTACCCGCAAGCCGCACCGCCCCGCACTCTTTCCGTGCGATCGGACATCCAAGAAGCCGACTCCAAAACCGGCATCGTGACAGCCCGCGGCAACGTCCAAATCAACTACCCAGCCCGCCAAATACAAGCAACCGCAGCTCAAGCTCAATACTTCAGCCGCGAGCGCCGGATCATTCTCAGCGGTGACGTGTACGTATTGCAGCAGGGAAACAGCCTGCGCGGCGAAACCATCACATACCTGATTGACGAAGGGCGGTTTATTGCGCTCCCAGACAATCCAGGACAAGTAGAATCCGTCTATCTGGTGGCGCCAGAACAAGATGCAGCAGCCCAAAATTCGATCGGGCCCAAACCAGCTCCGGTTAATCCAAATCCCGCTGTTAAACCGCCCGCCCGTTCCCGAACAGCTCCTAAGTAACAGCCCCCGGTAGCAGCAAAATTTCGCATCGGCAAAAACATCAACTGTTGCATATCTACCTAAAACAATAATTTTTATTGCCATTCTTGTGGAACAGGCATCCTGCCTGTTCCGATCTCAAAGCTGAAATGCGCGACAATCGAGAACCCAGAATAGATGCGAATGACAGTTGACAGTTGACAGTTGACCAACTGATGACTGATGACTGATGACTGATGACTGATGACTGATGGGTGCATCTCAGTTTTGCTTTTAATAGTGCGAGCGTCCCCGCTCGCGTATTGTACAATACGCGAGCGGGGACGCTCGCACTCAAAGAAAAATGCTTTTTGCAAAAATGAGATGCTCCCTGACTGATGACTGATGACTAATGACTAATGACTTCTTCTTAAAAGTTGCCTCGACGAGCATGAAAATTGTACTCGAAAATATTCACAAATCCTACGGAAAACGCAATGTAGTCAGTCGCGTCAACCTTTCAGTAGCCCAAGGAGAAATCGTCGGACTCCTCGGCCCCAACGGTGCAGGCAAAACCACAACATTTTACATAGCTACCGGATTAGAAAAACCCAATCAAGGAACTGTTTGGCTCAACGATTTAGACATCACTAAATTGCCGATGCACAAACGAGCGGAGTTGGGAATAGGCTATCTCGCTCAAGAAGCCAGCATTTTTCGCAACATGAGCGTCCGCGACAACATTTTGTTAGTTTTAGAACAAACTCAAGTGCCACGCTGGGAATGGAAGCAGCGAGTCGATTTCCTGTTGCAAGAATTTCGCTTAGAAAAAATAGCATCCAGTTTGGGAATTCAAATCTCCGGGGGAGAAAGACGGCGGACTGAGCTAGCAAGAGCCTTAGCCGCTGGGCGAGACGGCCCGATGTTTCTATTTTTAGACGAACCGTTTGCAGGCGTCGATCCGATCGCCGTTGATGAAATTCAGACGATTATTGCCAAACTGCGCGATCGTAAAATCGGCATCCTGATCACCGATCACAACGTCCGAGAAACCCTCGAAATTACCGATCGAGCCTACATCATGCGAGACGGGCAAATTTTAGCCTCCGGGGCTGAAGAAGAACTCTACAGCAACCCTTTAGTGCGGCAGTATTACTTAGGCGACAACTTCGTGCGATAGTCTTTGATAGCAACCACGAACCGAGTAGCGGCGGGTTCGCCTACATATAAATATCCCAGCCCAGATATCTATAAACCCGCCCTCCCCACTATAAAAACACAAGACTGAATTTTAGAATTGAGAAGGTAAATTTTAACTTGAGGAGCGATCGGCAAAAACGCCAAAGTATGAAAATAGCAACGTCCAAATCCTTCAATCCCCTCAACTGGCTGCCGAGAATTTCAGTAATGGACTGGTACATTACCAAAGAACTAATCGGCCCATTTCTGTTTGGCGTCGGACTATTTACATCAGTCGCCGTCACCGTGGGAGCGTTATTTGAATTAGTCCGCAGAGTAGCAGAATCAGGCCTCCCCTACGGCGCCGCCCTGGAAATTTTTCTGCTGCAAATTCCGTACTTTGTAGTATTAGCTTTCCCCATGTCAATGCTGCTAGCAACCTTAATGAGCTACAGCCGACTCTCCAGCGACAGCGAACTCATCGCCCTCCGCAGTTGCGGAGTTAGCGTTTACCGATTGATAATGCCCGCAGTCATTATGAGTTTAATCGTTGCCGGCTTCACCTTTGCTTTGCAAGAATTAGTTGTACCCGCCGCCAGTTACAGAGCCACTTTAACTTTAGACAGAGCCCTGAAGCGAGAAAAACCGACATTTCAAGATCGAAATATTATTTACACAGAATTTCGCAAACCCGAAAAAGGTGGCGAAGAAATCCTGTCCCGCTTTTTTTATGCAGAACAGTTTGACGGCCAGCAAATGAAAGGTTTAACAATTATCGATCGCTCCGCACCAGGTCTCAATCAAATCGTTTCTTCAGAATCAGCGACTTGGAATCCCTCAGAAAACACCTGGGATTTTTTCAACGGCACCGCTTATATAGTAGCTCCAGACGGCTCTTACCGCAATATAGTTAGGTTTCAACACCAGCAGTTGCAACTTCCCCGCACGCCCTTAGATTTAGCTGCGAGAGTGCGAGATTTCAAGGAAATGAATATTGCTCAAGCTTTAGAGCGTTTGGAAATCATTAAAAACAGCGGCGATGCACCGCAAATTCGCAAACTCCGGGTGCGAATTCAAGAAAAATATGCTTTTCCCTTCGTGTGCTTGGTATTTGGTTTAGTGGGAGCCGCTTTGGGAACTCAACCGCGGCGATCGGGCAAAGGCACGAGTTTTGGTATTAGCGTAGTGGTGATTTTTACTTACTACGTATTTTCTTTCGTCACCAGTTCTATGGGCGTGAAAGCTGTTTTAACACCGATTCTATCGGCTTGGTTGCCGATCGCCTTTGGCTTAGGAATCGGCGGATTGTTGTTGGGAAGAGCCGCCTCTAGGTAAGTTTTACCAATCAAATTGGGAATTGAGAATTGGAAAAATTAACAGTCGTAGGGTGCGTCGCTCAAGAAAAATCTCTAACTCAATATCGACAATCTCATGGCGACGCACCTTATACCATTTCTCCAAATTTTTACTACAAAAAAGTGTTAGGTTTGTTTCTTCCATCCGTGTTTTTCAGGTGCGGATCTGTAAAAATGTCTGTCAAATTCCGGCATTGTCAAGGGCGACACACCCTACAATTCAACCGGGTTTTTCAGGTGCGGATCTGTAAAAATGTCTGTCAAATTCCGGCATTGTCAAGGGCGACACACCCTACAATTCAACCGGGTTTTTCAGGTGCGGATATGTGAAATTTTCTGTCAACTTCAGGGATTCTCAAGGGCGACACACCCTACAATTCAACTTCTTCCTTCGGGAGCATCTCATTTTTGCAAAAAACATTTTTTTACAGTGCGAGCTCGTATAGCTCGCGAGCGGGGACAGCACTACAGATGCAAAACTGAGATGCTTCTTCCTTCTTCCTTCTTCCTTCTTCCTTCTTCCTTCTTCCTTCTTCCTTCTTCCTTCTTCCTTCTTCCTTCTTCCTTCTTCCTTCTTCCTTCTTCTTTCTTCCTTCTTCCTTCTTCCTTCTTCTTTCTTCCTTCTTCCTTCTTCCTTCTTCCTTCTTCCTTCTTCCTTCATTTAAGGATTAGCAAAAGTATTAATTTCGCCGCCACCAATATAGCGTCCCGGAGTCAAAGAGCGAGGTGTAGAAAAAGGTTGCGGTTGAATTGGCTGCCCGCCCTGATTGGTGTTTTGAGGAACTGCTCCAAAGTTAGGCTGGCTTGGCAAATTAATCTGACTTGGTTGAGGTTGTTGAAATTGAGAATTCGCTGAATTGGGAGAGAATTGAGGATTAATGATCTTGTTTACTCCCGTGCTAGGGGATTGCCCGAAATTCGGAATTAGCGGTATTGGTGAAGGTGTGGCGACAGGAAGCGCCACAGGTTGAACTTCCGGTATCAAGCCCGAGTCGGATAAATTAGTTTGATAGGGATTTTTGGGCAAAGCCACCGTTGGAACCTGTGGAGTAATTGTGGGGATGACTGATGCTTTGGAATTTAACCCGGTAAATGATTCAGGAAGTGTAGCTGCCGGGTTTAAAAATTGTTGAGAGTCGCTAATAATTGTATTAGTAGAAGCCGGAAGTGGGGAGATTGTCGCAGGAACATTCCCAGGATTTGCTTTTCCTTGAGCTGTAGCGACCGTTGGCAACAAATTTGCCGGATTTGTCCCAGATCCAAGGGAAGCCGGTCGATCGAGCAATTTAGGGGTGTTTGCACTTTTCACGGCCGCCGCCGTTGCTGAAGTGTCAGCAGCGACGTATTTTTTCATGGCTGCTTGCAGCGGACTCAAAGGCACAGGATTGTCGTTTTGTTTGCTGGAATTACCGCTACCTGATGCTTCCGGTGCACCCGCAGACTCAGGCTCGATCGCTCTTATGCCGGAAATGGTCGTCCCACTGCCAGATAAACTCAAATCAGATGTCGGGTTTGAACTTGGTAAGCTGGAATTTTGCGGGTTATTGTTGACTGTCCCAATCGCAGGATTTTGTAAATTTGACAGCGACACAAATGTGTTGATTGCCGCCGACTTTGGCTCTGAAGAGGGCTTAGGCTTTTCTAAGCCGCGAGTGCGAATTTCGTCGAATAAACCTTTGCCTTTGACTGCTGATGAATTGAACAAGTTCAGTTCAGAATTGGAGCGATTGAACTGATTGACTAGCACTGGCAAGCTGTCGATTTCAGCAGCAATGGCACTATCTTCAGCAGACAGTCCGGGAATCGCATCTGGATTGTTTGAGTTTGCTGCTTCTTCTTCGCCATCTATGCTCAACCTTTCTGGATGTACGGAGACTTCCCAGATAAATAACCCCCCCGCACACAGCACGGCTAGCGGAGCCCAAACCGACGGTTGCGTCCAGTGGCGGAAACGCGCTATTAGATAGCGGACAGATGTAGGAAATTTCTTAAAATTTGACATAGTTTTGCTTCCATCCGAGCCTCGGGACCTAAAACTATTTTCCATAGTCTACCATATCAATCTTGATGATTTTTGCTGTCCCCAGGTAAGTGCGATCGCGATTTTGATTGCAAGTTGCGAAAAACATAATAGCAGAAGCAAGAACTATGAAGGAAGTTCCATTACATATATCTTGTGAAAAGTGCAATTAAGAACGTCCTAACTCTCGGAAACTGTTGCTACAGATGTATGCCACAGGTGAAGCTCGATTGAGTACCGACCGAAATAAGTTTTGCCCAGCAAAATAAAGCGGAAATAATGATAAAATCAGAGTTGACGCGGTGTAGAGCCTTCCAAGCGTGTCAGCCGATCGACCTCAAAGCAAAATGTCAAGGCCGAATTTGAGTAATTGCCCAGCTCCAGACGAAGAGAAAAGTTGAGAGGAAATTAATGAAAAAAGTAGTAGAAGTATTAGCAAATCGGGAAGAACTCATAGAGCGATCGCTCGCGGTTGTCCTGTCCAAAATCCCAGCAGCGATCGCAGAACGTGGAGTTTGCACGATCGCCTTGGCGGGTGGCAGCACACCAGAACCGCTCTACAGAGCGATCGCCACCCAAGACCTGCCTTGGGACAAAATTCACGTTTTCTGGGGTGACGAACGCTACGTTGCGCCAGATCACCCGGACAGCAATCAAAAAATGGCGCGCCTCGCTTGGCTCGATCGAGTAAACATCCCCGCCAGCAACATCCACCCCATGCCCACAGGCGCGGCTGACCCCGCAGCCGACGCCTCGACGCACCAAACCGAATTGCAGCAATTCTTCAAAATATCCGACGGCGAGTTTCCCGCTTTCGACATCATCCTATTGGGCATAGGAGACGACGCCCACACAGCCTCTCTATTCCCCGGCACACCAGCCTTACAAGTCCGTGACTCCCTAATAACCGTCGGCAACAAAGACGGTCAACCCCGCATCACCTTTACATTCCCCTTAATCAACCGCGCCCGGTGCGTCATCTTCATGGTGGCAGGAGCCAGCAAACAACCCGCCCTCAGTCAAATTTTTGCCCCCGCAGCCGACTCCATGACCTATCCAGCCAGACTCATTCAACCAGAAGGCGAACTTTGGTGGCTGCTCGATGCTGCGGCAGGCGTTGCAGTAAAATAGCTGAGAGAGCCTCCAGAGTCAGCACTGTCAGCAGTATTACTAACTCAATCTTTTCCTTCGTTCCGAATGTCACGGCGCGAACTCAGTTGCTAGTATTAGCGAAGCAATATAAGAATTGTGGCGGTTAAAGTTAAAATTTGACCATATACACAACTATTTTTACGAGGCTGATTGGAAAATCTGGCCGATAGCAAGGAGAAATCGATGATTGTCTGTCCCAATTGCAATCACCAGAACCCCGACGGGGCCAGCCAGTGCGAGTCTTGTTACACGCCTTTACCCGTTACCGCCAGTTGCTCAAACTGCGGTGCAGCGGTTCAGACAGATGCAGCATTTTGCGGTCAGTGTGGCTTTAATTTGCGTCCGGGTTCCTACGTTCCAGAAGTTGAGGCGACAGTACCGTCCGTCTCGCCTGTGGGCCCCACAGTGGTATCGCCACTGGTGCCGGACTTAGGATCAACCGAACCGCCGACGATCGCAATGGAACCTCTAGTTACCCCACATCAGGGGCCGAACTTGGAAAAAACTCCCGCCAGCATTCCGACGATTCCAGATCCCTCGCCGTCGCTCTCGGTTCCTGTTACAACAGAATCGGTGACAACAGCACCAAATACCTCTCCCCCGGTTCCCGACCCACAGCCAGCGGGTGTGGCTAAAACTCAACTGCAACAGCAGTCGGCGCGACTGATACACGTTCAGACAAATACGCCGATGGAATTGCCTCACAATCTCGCTGTGATTCACATTGGCAAGCCAAATGACTTGGTGCCGCCAGATATTGATGTTTCGGGATTTGCTAATTCTGAGATAGTTTCTCGGGTACACGCAAATCTCCGGGTGGAGGGAGATGCTTGCTACCTAGAAGATGTAGGCAGTTCTAACGGCACTTACGTCAACAATACTCCCCTGCCCAAGGGAAACCGACATCGGTTGCGACCGGGAGACCGCATCTCTCTGGGAAAAGGAGACCTGGTTACGTTTCTATTTCAAATCTCTTAGATCGAGTTTGGATTGGGCGATCGAAAGTCTAAAATCTAAAATCGCATCTTGAGGCGCTCTACCAAAACTCAATGCTGCCAATGTGATTAAGCTGACCTTGCTACATCCACTCCAGTCTATTCCCGTCCGCAGTTGGATCTTTGAAGACGAAGAGGTCGTCCGGATCGGGCGATCGACGGAAAACCACGTCGTTCTTTTTAGCGCTGTGGTTTCTCGTCGCCACATCGAATTGCGACGCAGCGGCATTAATTGGGAACTGATCAATTTAGGTACCAACGGTACTTACCTCGATGGTAAGCCGATCGCTAAGGTTCCCGTTGTGGACGGTCTGATCGTTCACTTGGCTCGCTCGGGCCCGAAAATTCAAATCAACGTCGGTGGGAATCAGTCCTCAGCCCAGTTAGCACAAACTAGCGTCAAGTCAAGGGATGCTAAGGCAATTCACGCTCCCTCCGGGGGCGCACTGCTTAGCACGATTCCTATTCCCAGCCAAAAAGAAATTGGCACTTCCAGGGAAGAAGACGAGTTAACTGAGGCAGAAAATACTCCCCATTATTCGGAAGAAAAAGAAGAAGAAGAAGAAGAATATTAAATCGACATCTTTGGACGATCGACATTTTTCTTGCAGGCGGCACTCAGGAGTTTATTTATGAGTACATCACAACAGATTGTTAAGCGCAGCGAACTGATCAACCGCCGCACGATCGACCGCCGCACGGCGGAAGAGGTCGGCAGGGTAGATCGGCTTTGGCTCGATCCTCACTCCCAGCGGGCGATCGGCTTTACTTGCAAGTCGGGACTTTTGGGCAACAAAAAACGCTGGTTCGCTTGGGCGCAAGTTGATACGGTGGGCGAAAATGTTTTGGTGACGATTAACCCGGAACTTCCGGAATTGCATCAGCCGGAACAAGCTGTTTGTCCGATCGGCCTTGAGGTACTTACGGACGCAGGAAATAAGGCAGGTACGGTGGTTGACTACCTATTTGATGTCCGGACTGGTTCTGTTAGGGATTACCTGTTTAAATCTAGCGGCTGGCGCGGCGTTTTAGACGGGATTTACTTGTTGCCGGTGCAGGCGATTTCGACGATCGGCAGCAAGCGGGCGATCGTCTCTGAGGCTGCTGTATCCGAACCCGTGCAGTACGCGGAGGGACTGCACCATAAAGTCGGCATGGTAGCCGAGTTTTTACAGGAAGATCTTGACAGAACTCTTAAAAATGTGGCTGGCGTGAAGCGGAACGCTCAAAATCTGGCGGAAAAACTTCAAGATAAAGCTATAGAAGTCAGGGATGTAGCTCAAGAAAAAGTCGCAGAGTTGAAGCGCCAAAGGGATGAATCTGTACCGCCCGATCCGGTGGAACCGCCAGAGTCGGATTTGCCCTGAAGTGCGGCTTTCCCGATCGAGAAAGTAGCTGCTTGCCGATCGCATTTTTGGGGTGGCCGGCACCCGAAAGCTCGATCGGTACAGAGTACGCGAAATAGAGGCTTTCTGGGCGAGGAATTCTAGTGCTCAAAGCATTGTATTTTAAAGGTATCGCATCAATACGAAAAATGTTAGCAACCCTAAAAGACCTATGCTGTTTGAGAGAACCAACTCCTATTTTATCTAGAACCCGCAGCCTTAATAATTGGTTAACTTCTGTAGGGGCAAACAGCAATTCGCCGATCGTCGCAGACTGTCGCCCGATCGACAACTCGAATCAGCGGTGCAACCAGCACTCGTCTGAGTTGAATTCTCCGATCGATCTGTGGGAAAATGGTCACTCCACCGATCGATCGGCCCAGATGGGCGATCGGCCGGGTAGCTCCATCCGAGATTCAATCGATCGAGAACTTCGCACTGCTGTCAATCGCGGCCAAGTTCACCAGATTAATATCGTGTTTGGTGGCGATCGAGGACAGGCAAAGTTCGCACCTGGAGTCCAAGCCAACAATCAAAAGTTTGTTCAAATGCCTCAAGCAGTCAAAACTTCAACTTTTACGGCAAAGCGAGGGAGTAGCGGCGCACTGACAACGCCTTTAAGCATCAAATCTTTTGCGGTTTTATCGCAAAAATTGGTTCTTGAAGCATCCCCGTTTCAGTCATGCGGGGGAGTGTCAAAACATCAGTGATTACCTTAACTCTGCTACATCCTATTCAGTCTGTCCCAGTTCAAAGTTGGTGTTTTGAATCCGAATCTGTGGTTCGGATCGGTCGATCGAACGACAATGATGTAATTATTTACAGCGCTGTAGTTTCCCGCCACCACGTAGAGCTGTGGAATCATTCTTATGGCTGGGAAATTATTAATTTTGGCGCTAACGGCACTTATGTAGATGATAAGCCGATCGCTCAGGTATCGGTAGCGGACGGGATGACAATTCGCTTGGGCAATTCCGGACCAAAAATCCGAATCCGGGTGGGGGCGACGAATGTGCAACCGAGCCCAAAAACTCGACCACCACAGCGCGAACTCACCGACAAAAAGGCCGAAGTTTCACAAGACAAATCAACAGCTTGGTCTGGGCCTAGGAGAATCATGGAAGACGATGATGGAGCGCTGACTCACATCGATTTTGAATGACCCGCTGCTATCTATGGGAGCTAGCAAATTTCAACAAAATTCAGGCTGCATTGCATTCGATCGTCTGGTCAGTTAATATAGCTGAATTTTCAAGTTACCCATTTTCATACCCTGATTAAGCAACGTCATTCTCTAATACCCGCTCAACCTTCAACCGATAAGATTTGAGGGATATCGCTCGATATTACTTCTGTTTCGCTGCTTGCCCAGCGGCGGTAATCTAAGAGCAATTGATACATCAATCGCTGTTTGACGCTTAGCAGTACACTCTTGAGCAAGCCGTTGCCCGTTGCTTCTAAAATTGGTTTGGGCGTCAGCCAAAACGGTGGCGGTAACTCGACTTGCACCTCTAAATCCGCTTTTCCCTTCAAGTACGCTACCCCACTACTTTGGTCTACGTAAAGCTTTCCTTTAAGATTGAGAGCAAAGCGATCGTTTATATAATCCACACCAAGAATCGAGCAGGCGACTGACTCCAAATTGATTGCGCCCTCCGACTGCGCCCATACCCTCATGTCTACTGTGGGTTGAATGCTGAGCATCATAAATTGTAACGGTCGCATTTTCAGGCGGAAACAGTCATCGCTTAGTTGCTCTGTGCGAGTACGATCGACTAGGGCGTTCACCAATCGCCTCGGCTGGCGCAGATAATGTTGAATGGGAACCCGTTCATCTGGTACGGCGATCTCAACGGATTGGGAAGCATTAAAACGGGTATACATGAGAATATGTCAATATGTGGGATTCGTAAGGATATCTTAATAAACTATAACTTTTTTAAGGTGATTTGAGTCGCGCACTAACTCGCCCACTCGCCCCATCTCATCCGAGAAATAACGGATAAAAGCTTTTGGGACTCAGGCTAATTTTTTCATCATACTTGCTGGCTGATGAGAGTAAAGCAAACATTTGTAACGCAAAATTGCCGATTATTATGAAAATTTCCTTAGCAAAGCCCTCGAAGAGGATCGCACATCTCGGCCCTGTAGGTACCAATGCAGAAACAGCGGCTCAGGCTTATGTCAATTGGTTGAGCCGGGAAACTAACTCCGAATGTACCCTGTATCCTTATTCCACCATTTCTCAGGCACTAGAGGCATCTGCCTCCGGGCTGGTTGATTACTCAATTGTGCCGGTAGAAAATTCCATAGAAGGTAGCGTCACTGTCACCCTAGATACCCTGTGGCGGCTGGATGCACTGCGAATTAAACACGCCCTGGTTTTGCCGATTTCCCACGCACTGCTGTCAAATGCTCAAAATTTTAACCAGATTCAAAAAGTTTACTCTCACCCGCAAGCCCTAGCTCAGTGTCAATTGTGGTTGGCCGAGTTTATCCCACAGGCTCAGTTGATTCCGGCTAATTCAACGACGGAAGCGTTGCACTATCTAGAAGATAGCAGTATAGCGGCAATCTCTTCGCCAAGAGCCGCCGAACTCTACAAATTGCCCGTGCTAGCGAGCCCGATTAATGATTATCCCGACAATTACACTCGATTTTGGGTACTTGGCTCCGATGCAGGAAAATTAGGAAACTTCGCAGAATCCCACGAGTCATCAATGACATCCGGCACCACACTAGGGGCTAACTCGCACCTAGATTCAACTTCGGCGAATTGTACTCACACGTCACTAGCTTTTAGCGTACCTGCTAATATGCCCGGAACATTGGTAAAACCTTTGCAAGTATTTGCTAGTCGCGGTATTAACCTAAGTCGCATTGAATCTCGGCCGACTAAGCGATCGCTCGGAGAATATATCTTCTTTATGGACGTGGAAGCCGATGCTTGTTCTACATTAGTGCGATCGGCACTAGAAGAGTTAAAAAAACACACGGAAACTTTAAAAATCTTTGGTTGCTACACTGTACTGTCAGTAGTATGATTGTATTAATACTTAGGGGGCTAGCGAGATGAATGCTGATGAACTTCTCAAGCGATATGCAGCCGGAGAAAGAGATTTTCACGAATCCAACTTAATAGGTGCTTCCCTGTCACAAGCTTCCCTACTTCATATTTGCCTCGCCTGTGCCAATTTAAAGGACATAATTCTAGCTGAAGCAGACCTAAGTGGGGCTAACTTAATTGGTGCAAACCTCGAAAATGCTTGTCTGATCATGGCGGATCTGAATGGGGCAGATCTCAGGGGATCGAAGCTAACTCGTGCCAGATTAACAGGGGCTGAGCTGATTAATGCAAACCTGGAAAACGCCAACTTGGGAGACACGAAAATGATTGGTGTCAACTTAACCGGGGCAAACTTGTATAAAGCGAACTTGATGGAAGCCAACCTGATAGATGCTTGCTTAGATGAAGCCAATCTCGAAGGAGCAAATCTCAGTGAGGTAAAACTGCGGGGAGCAAGTCTCAGAAGAGCCAACTTGAGAGGAGCATTTTTGTCTGAAAGTAACCTTCAGGATGCGGATTTGAGAGAAGCTGATTTGCGCGGTGCTAATTTGAGCGGGGCATTTTTGTGCGGCGCTAACCGCGAAGGCGCTAAGTTAGATGAGGCTACAAATTTAAGCAGGGCAATTCAGTTTTGCATCAGACAAGTCTGAAATCAGGCAATATATCCGCACATAATCCGACAGCTAAGGACTAAAAAATATAGTATTCATTTGGCTAAAAGTGCAGTTAATTTGCTCCTGTACCTTAGAAAAATGAACCTGCATCTTTAGTATTTCTTTCTTAGAATTAGCTTCGGCAATCTTACTTTCCAAAGCTAGCAAGTTGCGATTGAGAGTTTCTACTCGTACAGTTTGGTCGTCTAAATCTATCTTCACTTTTGCTACCTTATCCAACTCTATTTGCTTGCGAACCCAGGCTTGTCGAACGGAGTTCTCATCGCCTTTCTGAAGAGCTAGCAAAGCTCGCTGCTGCCACTGATTGGCTTGGGATTCAGATTGATTGTACTGCCACTGAATCCGCAGTTGGGCTGAAATCGCGCTGCCAACAGCCTGACGAAGTTCTTTGAGAGGTTCCTGAATTTCTAAGATTAATAAATCCCAAAAATTCATCAGTTCGCTGGTAAAGCCTTCGCGTTCTACAGAGGCTACTAATGCTTCTAAGAGCAACAAATTGGGTTCCATCTGCTGCACAGTTGTCTCAAATATTAACTGTGCTTCTGATAACTGCCGATCGCCTTTTTCTGAGACTGTACTGGCTGAGTTCTTTAAGATTTTTTGAGTCCTGTCTGTCGCTGTTTCTGAATCTAAACTTGCAGGTACGAAGGCTTGTAATTTTTCGCGGGCGATCGCACTCAGCCTTTCTCGCAGCAAATCGCAGGCCGCCCGCTGCACTGGCCCTGTTTCGCTTTGACAAATCTTGATGACTATTTTTAAGCCTGCATCGCCGTAATTGAAGGCTTCCTTTAGCGCTGCAATCCGATGTTCGCTGACTGAACTAGACAGTCGGTGTCTGACTCCTGCTAGTCCGCCGAGTACCACACCGCCCACCGGAGGCGGCAGTTGACCGCCTCTAACTGCATCGTAGGGTTTCGGTTGGTCGAGATTTTGTGACACAAGCATCTAATTTTGGAACGGGCAAGATGCCCGTTCCACAGAAAAATTTACTTTTGTGGAACGGGCATCTTGCCCGTTCCTAGATATTTTTGTAAAAGGTCTATTAATTCTCAATTATTTAATCTCCTATGCGAAAATCGAAAATTGAAAATGGTATGATTTCTGGGTAATTTGGGTGTCAATGCAGGCAAAGTCGATCGTACTTTTTGCCTGCCCCATTAACTACTTGAGCGTATCTTTCAGTACAGTCCTTGCTGCCAAGTGATTGCGAGTGGAAGTTAAAATTTCGGTTTCGCGTTCCAATCTCGCAGCAGTATCTTGCAATTCTAAGAGAGTTTGCTGTTCTGTAGCTGCACCGTAAAGGTAGCTGGCTACCCAGTAGGATAGTTCTGTGGGCAAACTGGGAATGTCTTCCGGTAGATCGATCGACTGATCCATCAATTTACTAGACAGGCGAACTACATCTCTCAGCAGTTGTTCGACTTCTTTGCCCAAAGATCGGAGGTCTTTTTGTGGCGGTTCGTCTTCAATCCATTCTACTAAACCGACTAAATAGGGTTTTTCCCGAACGGCGTCGAGGACTCGGAACCGCTGCTGTCCGAGAGTCATGATTTTCATGCGATCGTCCGGGAGGCGCTGACAGTGAATGACTTCGGCGCAACAGCCAACGCCAGAGACTTTGTTTTGGTTCGGGTCCCACATGAGCACACCGAAACGGCGATCGCCCTCCAGAATCGTGTTCATCATAATTCGATAGCGAAACTCGAAAATTTGCAGTGGCAGCGGTCTACCTGGAAATAGAACCACTTCCGGCAAGGGAAATAAGGGGAGTTCGCGAACTGCTACAGAGGAGGAGGATGCCATTGTCGCTCAAAGGTGACGGTACTTGCGCTTCTTTTTCTTACTTTAACTGATTTGAGTAATTCCGGGCGGGGGTGAGGGGCGATCGGCGGAAAATGCGGTTAAGGGCGATCGACTGCCTCCATCACGGGATTTACAGTCCTGGACGGAAGCACGCTACATATAGCGTGCCAAAAGTTCCGACGATCGCCCGTTAAATCGGAGCAACGTAGGTTTAAGGATTAAAATAGAGTAGGTTTGCCTATTAACCTCAACATATCGCTAATTTCCTACTGCGCCTAATACTTTCAGCGTATCTTTGCGATCGTTAGTAATCCCAGTCACGCCTGCAATATTCATTCCTTCATAAAGGCGTTCAGCTTTCAGCGTTTTAATATAGGTAAGTGTTTCAATATTCCACAGTTTAATTGTCTCATCTTCACTGCCACTTGCCAGCATTAATCCGTCAGCACTAAAAGCAACGGAACGAACGGTATTTTCATGTTCTGTAAAAGTTTTGAGGCAAGCACCACTTTTTACATCCCATAGTTCGATCGTACAGTCATCACTGCCACTAGCAACAAGGCTGCTATTAGGACTAAACACAACCGATCTGATTGGCTGTTTGTGTCCTGTTAAAGTATGCAGACATTCATACGTTTTACTATCCCATAATTTGATAGTGAGGTCATCACTCCCACTGGCGATAATTTTACCATCAGGACTCCAGGCGACTGCATACACTCCTTTTTGATGCTTTCCTATATCGAGTAGTTGTTTTGTTTGAATATTCCATATTTGTAAGATTGTAGCATCACTACCGATCGCTATATTCTCACCATCAGGACTGATAGCAAGCGATCGAATCCAATATGGATGTTCGTAATTTTCTAAGCAGTGACCCGTGTTAGCATCCCATATTTTTATCCTGCAATCGTCACCAGTGCTAATCAGTCTTGTTCCTTCCGAATTGAAAGCTACTAAACAAATCCAATCTTTGTGCTTCTCTGAGAAATTTGAACATTTACGAGTAGCTAGATCCCATAACTGTACTCTCCCATCATTACCGCCACTGGCTATTTTTGTGCCTTGAGGATGAAATGCAACTGACTGAACGCGCTTTGTAGCTATACCCAGTATTTTGAATTTCTCTGTCTCGATATCCCACAGTTTTACTGTGCGATCGTCACTGCCGCTAACAACAGTTTTCCCATCAGGAGAAAAAGCAACTGACCAAACTCTTTGAGTATAGCCATAGATAGTTTTCAAAGATTCGCCTTTGCGGATATCCCACAATCTAACACTTTGATCGTCACTACCAGTAATTAAAGTTTCACCATTTGGACTAAAAGCTATTGTTCTAATTCGGCGATCGATTTCTGGTAAAGTGAGTAATAATTCACCCGTTTCAATGTTCCATAACTTGACAGTTAGATGGTCACCGCTAGCCAGAGTTTGACCGTCAGGACTAAAAGCAACTGACCACACTCTTCCATCATGTCCCAAAAATTCTTTGAGACAGTTACCAGTCTTAATATCCAACAATCTGACAAGTTTATCATCCGTACCTGTCGCTAGAGTTTCACCATCAGGACTAAAGTCGATCGATCGAACCTGATGCGAGAGGTTTTGCCAGGTATTCTGACATTCACCTGTATTAACATCCCATAATTTTACAGTTCGATCGGCACTCCCACTGGCTAGAGTTGTCCCTCGATCGTTGAAAGCAACTTTGACTACCCAGTAACTATGTGGTAGAGTTCGCAGAAATTGAGGAGAGTCAACATCATCCACATCCCACAATCTTACGGTGCGATCGGCATTATCACTAGCACTAGCCAATATCTTACCGTCATGACTAAAGGCTACTGACCAAACTCGATCGGTGTGTCCCTGTAATGTAGCAAGACATTGACCTGTATTAATATCCCATAACCTGACAGTGCGATCGTCACTCCCACTAGCTAAAATTTGTTTTTGAGGATGAAAGGCAACTGACCTTACCCAATTAGTATGATCTACACAAGTAGTTATGAGTTGACCATCCGCTCGCCAAATATAAATATTTTTATCTGCATCACCTGTTGCCCATAATTGACCATCATGACTAAATGCTACTGATAGAATGCTACCCAAAGGTTCAGAAAAAAAAGATTTAGATAAGTCAGAGTTGGCAAAATTAACCTGATGTAATTGAATTCCATGAAGATAGGCTTGAGAAATAGTTAAATCCGAAAAATCATAGTTTGTCAAATCGGTTTCTAGCTCGCACAAGATATTAAGAATATTACCTCCTAAATATCCAGGCGCTTTAGGCGATTGTTGTTGGCAATTGAAAATAATTTGTTTGAGTTTACTTTCGACATTTCTTTTCCCGCCAAGTTCCTGAAGCAATCTTTCCAGCAAAGGCGTGATAATTTGGCGAACTTGAGTTTCTCTAATATAGTCTTGGGATGTGGCTTTGCACAGAGAGTAGCTGTTCAAAAGTTCTATTTGCTCTGTTTTAATTTCTTGGCAAAGTTCATCTATTAGTCGATGGATAATGTATTCCTTCAATACGGGTAGCTGTGTATATCCCAATTCGGTATTTTTGATGAGCGATCGTCGCTTTAAAGACGCTAAACATTCGACTAATTCCTGTTGAGCTTCCCATAAAATAATATCTTCCTGTAATTCTTCGTCTGAAACTGGCTCATAATTAATTGCCACCCAGTACATAATTTGTTTTTCTGACAGAGATAGCCGTTCAAACTGACGTTGTAATAAATTGTTGATTTCAGTAAATTTTACTCTGCCTCTATTTAAATATCTTTTTACAAATCGAGATATGTCCCCTCTTAATGAAGAATCTCGAATATCTTGTGCTAGAACTTCTAAAGCAAAAGGATTACCTGCATAGTTTTCAATAACGTTTTTCCAGTCATCTTCTGATCCAGAGAATTCTCCAAATACAGTAAATATTTCTCGACCATATTCTACCTTCAAACCATCTAAATATAATGAACGTATATTTTGATTCTGTCTGGCTATCAATTCAATTGCTTCTGGTTTTTCTCGGCTGGTAATTACTAAACAGCTTTGATGAGATGATTGAGCTATTCGTTTTAGCAAATCACCATACCCTTGATATCCTTCCAGATATTGACCTATGTGGCTACCACTTTGAAGAATTGACTCTGCATTATCCAGTATGAACAAACAGCGTGAAGATTTTAAGTAATGAACCAGTCTGCCGATCTTCTCTTCTAAAGTTTCTGGTAGTGTAGTTTCTTGCTGATCAGACAAAAATTTGATTGCATCTGCTAGGATTTTTTCTACTGGTGGCGATGCCCCAAGACTTCGCCAGATTATATAGTCAAATTTATTTTGAATTTCTTTTGCTAATTCGATCGAGAGAGTAGTTTTACCTATACCTCCTTGACCTAGCAGAAAAATTAAGTGACATTTGTCCTTCAAAATCCATTTTTTTAATGTATCTAGTTCCTGAGTGCGCCCGTAGCAATAGGAGACAGTTGGTGCTGCTCCCCAGTCTTGGCTTGAAGATACAGCCAGAGTGGTTGACTGAGATGGATTATTATCGACAACTTCTTCCCAATTCAGACCCAAAACCTGGCAGAAAGCTTTGAAAGTATTGTTTTTAATAGGTGTTCCCTGCAAAAATCGTTTCCAAGTCCCTATTGATACAGCTAAATATGTTTCCTCTACGTTCTCCCAATCTCGATTAGGGTCAAGGATCTGACTGGCTTCTTCACGCCATATAGGGTCTTCTATTGCCCATCCCCTTTCTTCTCTAGCCTGTTTTATCCTAGCCAGTCCCCGAAGAGAAGCTTTAAGACTCTTCATATAACATTATACTCCCTGGTTGTCAAGCACAAATTTAGATCATTATACACCGAATCGAACTGATCTGCTTCTGTGCTGGAGTATTCATGGGACGGATGAGACAGTTAAGTCATAACTAAGGATTGCAAGATTCTTCGTAACGCCTCTCTCTACAAACAATCCAGGAGTAACATCAATTATGACATCCAATACTGTATTTGATTTTCTGAAAACGGCTGAAAGTGAGGAGAACTATATTACCTGTCCGGCTTGCGGCTCTCCCATTGGTATCAGAACTCAAGGCTATGAAATGATTTTGACTGATAACTTACGCTTAGAGTTAGATGGCAACATTGCGTCCCTACGGCTTTTCTTAGAACGATTGGAAACTAAATTAGAACAAAGAAACTTGTTATTAAAACCATCAACGGATGGTCGTTATCCATACGGGCAGGAAAGAAAGTTTTTTTCCGATGATAAAACTGTTGATGCTGATGATGACGATAATGATGAGGATGATGATGCAATTCAAAATAAACGAGAATTATCTCATCAAGGGATGTATCGAGGTATTTTAGGCAAAGATGCTGCCGAAGACTTTGTTCAGAAAAAGTTAGACTTTTTTGAGCAAATCAGAAATCATGATAAATTCCCGCTAAAAACAGAAACTGACCAAGAACTTTTGGATCGAGAATGTAAATCTCTCCTGCGCGGTATAGAACCTCGTTCTCTAATTGGGAATTTGATGGATTTGATTTTCGATCAAAGGAATGTCTTTGAATGGATGAAAAAACTTGAGAGCGAGCCAAACAGAAAAAGACTCAAAGAACTACTCAATGAAGTTTGTCCTACTATTCAATGGTACTTGAATAAATTAGAGGAGATTCATGGCAAAAAGAAAGACGATGAAGGATTACTCAAAGCTATTCTTAGAGGGCAATTTGTTTTAGCTATAGTTCTGGGACACAACAGTGAAAAATGTGAGGTCTATGAACTAAAAACACTCTCTATCAATCGGAATGTGCCATTTACTTTACCTCGGCAAACTATTATTTCATACCGTAATTTACTAGATCTTCTTCACTCGGAAGTGGTATTAGGTAATCCTAAGCTGAGGTTATCAGACAACTTGCAGAAACAGTTAAAATCTAGTAAAGAGAAGTTGCTTAAGGAACAAAACGTACAACAAGTATCAAATATTTCTCCAAAGACTAATACGCCAAATAGCGAAGCTCTACTTGAAGAGTTTGTGAGAAAACTTGTCAAACAATGGGGTCGAGAAATTTATAAGCTAGTCAATTTTTCCTGTACAGGGCCTTCAGGAGATAATGACAAACGGTGCGGTTGGTATCCCAAAGAAAGCGAAACTCACTCAATTATCTTACTAGGCAGTCCGGGTACTGGAAAATCAAGTGTTTTACTCACAGGGTTAGTTTCTTTTTTCGATCACGTACAAGTTTTGGGAGCAACTGTAGCCCTTGATTTGCCAGATGACCGAAAACGATTGCAAGAGCTAGAAAAAGAGTATCGTAATGGGTCGATTCCTAAACCCACAAAAACAGGTACTAAAACCAGTATTAAACTTTCTGTGCAGTTTCCTGAAATAGGTTCAAATAATTTCGATAAAACTCACTTTGTCTTTACGGATATAGCGGGAGAAGATGTGGCGCGCAGTTTGACAGAAGAAGGTTCTCAACCTTGGGTACTGAGAATCCTGAAAAATGCCAATACAATTATCTTTTTCTTTGACTTATCGATTGAGCCTACTATTCGCGAAAAATTGACTAAAACTCGCAATGCAGAAATTTGGAAAGCTGTTGCGGAAAATTATGCGGTCGTCGATAAATCACGCGAGGGTAGAGCTACGGTCAATCAGTTATATCTTTTGGAACAAATCATCAGCGATCTAGAAACGCAAAGAGGTAATTTATCAGGGATAAATTTTATCTGTGTGATTCCCAAATCCGACCTCTATGCTAAAAAAGATGGAGAACAAGACCGATTGTTTTTTAACAGTTTTTACGAAAAGATGATCGGTCAAGGTATTTTTGTACCGTCAAATTTTGACAAACAGGATGATGAGTCTTTTGATGGATTCTGTTCGCTGGGAGGCACAGGTTATAACCCCAAGAGTAAAGACAATAAGGATACTTCTAGTAAGAAGAGTAAAGTTTTACTGCAAAAAGACATCGGTAGGATGATTTCTGATGAAGTGCGTAAGTGTTTATTAAATATGGGGAATGCTTTAGGAGAAGATGCTGTTCCTGCTTTCAAAGAATCCCTAAAACAGTTGGCTGAAGTTCGGTTAATGCAAAGGTTGGAAGCTCCTTTAGGAAAGGATTCTGTTTACTATTTAGCTGTTTCAGCACTTGGTAAGGATACATCAAAGATACAGCAGGAAGGAATAGAGAAGATAGATGGTGTCTTTAACCAGAAACTATCTGAATATGTCTTTATTTTACCCATTGCTCTAGCAGTTGCAGGTGAAATATCGAAGCAACAATCTTAGTATTCGGGTAACATTTTATCCCCTGGTTGTCAAGCACAAACTCAGATCGTTATACAGGGAATCGAACTGATCTTTTTTTGTGCTGGCACGATTCTAGCTTCGGATGAGACAGTTGAGTCATAGCCAAAGATTGCAAGATTAAAGGGAGGCAAAATGGCTCAATAATACCCATTTTACTAATTCCCAACCAATCTACTCTCTTATCAATCTAAAAACAGGAGCGATCGATATGAGCCTCAATGATAACATCGCACAGACGTTCAAAGACTTGGCAAACCTCGGTAGTAGTATGGAACGAGAACAATTAAAAAAACAGGTAAAAGGTTACACCATAGATGCTTGGAAAGATGAACGCATAGCAATGGTTGTAGCATCCGGGGGAATATCAGGTGCTTTAGGGGGTCCTATGGGGTTAGCAGCAATTCCTGCGGATCTGGCCTGGTGTGGGAGAGTCAGTGCCTTGGGCTGTTTCGGGATTGGTCATATCAAAGGTGTTGATGTTGACTACGACGTAGATATGAATTTAATCATGTCTATTTGGACAGGGCTTGGAGAAGCCGCAAGTACCATTCCAGTCGGAAAAGTTGGTATTAAAGTTTGTAGCAAAGCAACACCGAAGATAGCTGCTAAGGTAGCCGGAGTTCTTGTTTCAAAAGTAGCTCTCAAAGGTGGATCTAAACTCGGAGCAAAATTAGCATCTAAAGCTGCATCTAAAGCTGCTGCAAAGTTAGTTGCGAAACTTATGGCAAAGACTGGTACAGCTTGGATTCCCTTGGTTGGTGGAATTGTTTCTGGAGGGGTTAACTGGTGGCTAGTGAGTGGGCTTTTAGAGGCTGCTGAACAGTATTACTCACACGAATATATAGTCTTGCGTGATGGCGAACTGGCTTCTGCTGCTTAGATTTTCTACTTTGCAGAGTATAGCTTATGGGTGCGTTATGCCATCTGCTAGCGCACCTTCGTTTGAATAGTTCACAAGAGGAGATTTCAATGAGAACCGAATCAAGAAGTCCTAATCGATTTCAATGACTCCGATGACTGGCGAACAGTAGATAATCCCAAAAATGGGAAAAAATCTGACATTTCAAAAGTCAGCAAAGTCAATTAACTTAATTCAGCGAAAATCTTCACATACATAAGGAGAAACCAATGGCAATTTCGATTTTTACCTCTAGCTCTAACTCTAACATTACTTCCTCATCAAACAATACCAGTCTCGGAGTCATGAATAGCAACCTATCGCTCAATAACTTTTCTAGTCTGCCAGGAATGGATGCAAGTTTATCTCTTGAGATGTTTTCCAATATGAGCCCGGGAACGATGAACATGACCACTACAATGAACGCTTTTGGGTCAATGTCTTCTAATCCTACTGGCGCTTCAGGAGTCAATTTTAATATTTGGGGGAACGGCTCGATCGACCGTTCCGCACGGATCAATCCTGACGCACCAACTTATGTACTTATTCACGGCTGGCGTAATACCGGCGGAAATGCAGGCAACGGCTACAAGCCAGGGGATTGGCTGGCAGACCAAGCTCAAACTATACGCCAGCGAGAATCTCATGCAAATCTCGTCGTTGTTGACTGGGAAAAAGATGCTGGTAATGTCTTGTATTTCCCTTCTGCCGACAAAACACAGAATGTTGGCAATCAGCTATCTGCTTACTTGAAAAATAGCGGTGTAGATCCTAATTACACCACCTTAATCGGACACAGTTTAGGAGCTCACGTTGCTGGATTTGCAGCCTCTGCCTATCGCCAATCCACCGGAAAAGTGATTAATCAAATTGTGGGATTAGACCCCGCTGGCCCGGCATTTGAAGGTAAGGGTGCAGGCGATCGCCTCGACCCAACTGATGCTAATCGCGTCGTAGCTATTCATACCAGCCAGGTATTAGGTTACAACGATCGGCTAGGTACTCTCGATATTTATGCAAATAAAAAAGAATGGTACCAACCTGGACAAACTATCTTCCCGAAGAACTTTTTAGGTGGCAATCATACCTACGGTACTACCCTCTTCACAGAACTGCTCCAAGGCAACAGTTTTACTCAGTCTAACGGCTCTCTCCTAAATCTCAACACCGTATTCAACGCGGGATTTACTGGGGAAAACGATGCTAGCACTAAAAACAATAAAAGTATTGTTGCTCTCAATCTACCCGCTACCGCTAACAACGATAACCTGGCAGGTGGTGGAGCCAATGATAACATTAGTGGCGGTCTAGGAAACGACAAAATTACTGGCGGTGATGGTAATGATGCCCTCTTTGGGGATAGTGGCAACGATATCCTTAATGGTGGACGTGGTAACGATTCAGTGTTCGGCGGTACTGGCAACGAGCGCCTTTTTGGAGATAATGGCGACGACGTGCTGACGGGCGCAGATGCAGCAGCAGGAAGAGGTTTTGGCGAAATTGATCGCTTGACTGGTGGTGCTGGGCGCGATCGCTTTGTGCTAGGCGCTACTCAGGGAGCTTTCTACAGCGATAATAATATTAGCACCTCCGGTCTTAGCGATTTTGCGGTAATTACCGATTTCAATGCTTTAGAAGATACGATCCAACTGTCCGGCCCCAAGTCGAGGTATAGTCTGGGAGCGTCACCAACTGGTTTAGCTGTGGGTACAGCCATCTTCCTGAATGAAAGCCGTGCGGAACTAATTGCGATCGTTCAAGGTTCCACCAATCTCAACCTCAGCGCCAACTATTTTGTCAATGTCTAGTAGGACTTAAACAAACTGGGCTATATCTGGCTTCCACAAGTGGGGTTTATCTGCTTTTGCCCGCATTTGTTTTTGCTACTCGATCGCCCAAATTTTCATCAAACACAGTCCTGGACGCACTCATACCAAAGAAACCGGTTTTTTTACCTAATACCAAATCCGGGTTTCCAAACCCCTTTATTCTTCAATCGGCGCAGGCCGATTTTGTTTGTATAGACGCGGTTTCAACCGCCGAGTCATAACTAAAAAAAAGGAACAATGTATTTTTCCATTGTTCCTTCTCTTGTTATTTCCCAAACTGTCAATCTACAGCTTGACTTCAATATCTACGCCGGCTGGCAAATCCAATTTCATCAAAGCGTCAATTGTTTTAGCAGAAGGCTGGTGAATGTCGATAATGCGACGGTGCGTGCGGGTTTCAAAGTGTTCGCGAGAATCTTTGTCTACGTGGGGCGATCGCAGCAAGCAATAAATCCGTCGTTTTGTCGGTAGGGGAATCGGGCCGATCGCAGTAGCTGCTGTCCGATTTGCTGTATCTACAATCTTTTCACAAGATGCGTCGAGAATTCGGCGATCGAAAGCTTTGAGGCGAATGCGAATTTTTTGTTGTGGGATAGCTGCCATTTTGGTTTCTTTAATTTTCTAGGTTCTGTTTATTTTTTGTTCTTTGTTATTTGTTCTTTGTTACTTGTTATTTGTTCTTTGTTACTTGTTATTTGTTCTTTATTATCGAATATTTAATCAATAACTACCAACCAATAACTACTAACCACTAACTACTAACCAATAACTACTAACCAATAACTACTAACTACTCACTAAATAGCAGAAAAGCCTATTGACATTTGGTGGCTTTTCTGCTATCAGGGCTGTTAGCGGATTCCTACTTGAGGATTTTGGAAACAACGCCGGCGCCGACGGTGCGGCCGCCTTCGCGAATTGCGAAGCGCATTCCTTGTTCGATCGCGATCGGGTGAATCAGATCTACAGTCATTTTGATCCGGTCACCAGGCATCACCATTTCAGCTTCCGAACCGTCATCAGCAGTGAACTGCATGATTGTACCGGTTACGTCAGTTGTACGGACGTAGAATTGAGGGCGGTAGCCAGAGAAAAATGGCGTGTGACGGCCGCCTTCTTCCTTCTTCAGAATGTAAACTTCAGATTCAAACTGAGTGTGAGGACTGATGGATTTTGGCTTGGCAATTACCATGCCTCTTTCAATATCAGCCTTCAAAATACCCCGGAGGAGTAGACCCACGTTGTCGCCGGCCAAGCCTTCATCCAAGGACTTAGTGAACATTTCCACACCAGTCACCGTAGTGCTGCGAGTGTCCTTAAGACCAATCACTTCGACAGTTTCGCCTACTTTGACACTGCCGCGCTCAATCCGACCAGTAGCCACAGTACCCCGACCAGTAATCGAGAATACGTCTTCAACTGCCATCAAGAAAGGCTTGTCAATTTCGCGTTCTGGAGTAGGGATGTAAGCATCTACTGCTTCCATCAGCTTGTAAATCTTGTCAATCCACTCATTTTCGCCCTGCTTGGTTTTGGGGTTAGCAAGCATCGCTTCGAGAGCTTTCAAGCCAGAACCAGTCACGATGGGGATGTCATCGCCAGGAAAATCGTAAGAGCTCAAAAGTTCGCGAACTTCCAGTTCTACCAGTTCCAACAGTTCAGCGTCATCCACCATGTCTTCCTTGTTCAAGAAGACAACCAAGCTGGGAACACCAACTTGCTTAGCTAGCAGGATGTGTTCGCGAGTTTGAGGCATGGGGCCGTCTGCCGCTGACACTACTAGGATGCCGCCGTCCATTTGAGCAGCACCGGTGATCATGTTTTTCACATAGTCAGCGTGTCCGGGGCAATCCACGTGGGCGTAGTGACGACCTGTGGTTTCGTATTCTACGTGAGCGGTATTAATCGTAATACCCCGTGCTTTTTCTTCGGGCGCAGCGTCGATGTCGGCGTAGTTCTTAGCCTTTGCTTGACCTAGTGCAGAGAGAGTCATCGTAATCGCCGCGGTCAAAGTTGTTTTGCCGTGGTCAACGTGACCGATTGTGCCGATGTTTACGTGGGGTTTAGTCCGTTCAAATTTTGCGCGTGCCATTCTCGATTTGTTCCTTGTTTTTTTTAGCGATTTTAGACTTGAGATTTTAGATTCTAGATTTTGGATTCAATCCAAAATCCAAAATCTAAAACCTTAAATCATTAGTTCCCTTTGTTCTTAGCGATAATGGCTTCAGCCACATTTCGCGGCACTTCTTCGTAATGGCTGAATTCCATTGTGAAGATGCCTCGACCTTGGGTTTTGGAGCGGATGTCAGTAGCGTAACCGAACATTTCTGCTAGTGGAACCTTTACAGAAACTTTGGCAATTCCCTGATCCGTCTCTTGACCTTCGATCTGACCCCGACGCGAGTTGAGGTCTCCGATGACGTTCCCGATGTAATCTTCGGGAACTTCAACCTCTACCTTCATCATAGGCTCTAGCAGCACAGGCGACGCCTTCATCACGGCTTCTTTGATTGCCATTGAACCGGCGATCTTGAATGCCATTTCTGAAGAGTCTACATCGTGGAAAGACCCGTCTACCATAGTAGCTCTGAGGTCGATCACGGGATATCCTGCTAGAATACCTGATTCGCAGGCTTCTTTCATCCCTTGTGCTGCCGGATTGATGTACTCTTTCGGTACAGTGCCACCGACAATTTTGGAGACAAATTCAAAGCCGGTTCCCTCTTCAGCAGGTTCTAGTTCGATCACCACGTGACCGTACTGACCTTTACCGCCGCTTTGGCGGATAAATTTACCTTCGGCGCGGACGGATTTGCGAATGGTTTCGCGGTAGGCTACTTGCGGCTGACCGACGTTGGCTTCTACTTTGAATTCGCGCAGCATCCTGTCTACCAAAATTTCCAAGTGCAGTTCTCCCATGCCGGCGATGACTGTCTGATTGGTTTCTGGGTCAACGTTGACTCGGAAGGTGGGGTCTTCTTCGGAGAGTGACTGGAGGGCTTTGGAGAGCTTCTCCATGTCTTGTTTGGTTTTGGGTTCCACCGCTACCGAGATGACTGGTTCTGGAATAAACAGGGACTCCAGAATCACTTCGGAGCCTTCTTCACAGATGGTATCGCCTGTGAAGGTGTCTTTCAGACCCAAGGCTGCTCCCAAGTCTCCGGCGCGGAGTTCTTCTACGTCTATCCGATCGTCCGCTTTGAGTACAATTAGGCGAGAAACCCGCTCTTTTTTGTCTTTGGTGGAGTTGAGGACGTAGCTACCTTTTTTGAGGACACCGGAGTAAACGCGGAGGAAGGTCAGGCGACCGTAGGGGTCTGCCATGATTTTGAATGCCAGAGCTGACAGCGGGGCGTTGTCGTCGGCAAAGCGCTCTGCGGTGTCGCCGTTGGGTAGGAGTCCTTGAATTGGGGGAACTTCCAAGGGCGACGGCAGATAGTCGATGACTGCATCCAACAACAACTGAACGCCTTTGTTTTTGAATGCCGAACCGCACAGCATGGGGACGATCGTACCTTGGACAGTACCGTGGCGCAGGGCCAAACGGATTTCGTCTTCGGTTAGTTCTACACCTTCGAGGTATTTCTCGGTAAGGGCGTCGCTGGTTTCTGCTACGGATTCGATCAGCTTGGTGCGATATTGGGCCGCTAGCTCTTGGACTTCATCGGGGATTTCTACTTCCTCGATATCAGTGCCCGTGTTGTTCTTGTAGATATAGGCTTTCATTTGCACTATGTCTACAATTCCCCGGAAGTTTTCCTCACTGCCGATCGGGATTTGGATGGGTACAGCGTTCGCTCTCATCCGATCGCAAATTTGAGCATAGACTTTGTAGAAGTTCGCGCCCATCCGATCCATTTTGTTGACAAACACGATTCGCGGTACTTTATACCGATCGGCTTGTCGCCAAACTGTTTCCGATTGTGGTTGCACTCCACCTACCGAGCAGAATACTGCGATCACTCCGTCAAGCACTCGCATGGAACGTTCTACTTCGATAGTGAAGTCTACGTGTCCGGGAGTGTCGATGATGTTGATTTTGTGCTCTTTCCAAGTGGTGGTGATAGCGGCAGCAGTAATCGTAATTCCCCGCTCTCGCTCTTGCGCCATCGTGTCCATAATTGTTGTTCCATCGTGCACTTCACCCATTTTGTGAACCATGCCAGAATAGAACAGAATTCTTTCTGTTGTTGTTGTTTTGCCCGCGTCAATGTGGGCGGCGATGCCGATGTTGCGAGTTTTCTCTAGCGGGACGATACGTGCCACAGCTACCTCCTTGGAGTTTGTGTTGCTATAATACAACTATACTACATAATAACTTTGTTTGCCATCGCTACCGACTTAGAACATAAGTATATGGAGCGTATTGTTACATTTTAATATTTTTTGCAACATTTGTTTACAAAAATATTAAGGATGCGACATGGAGGATTCAGAGACCGGGTGAATTTTTACTTTGGGAGTTTTGAGTTTGCTTCACGAATGGCCGGCAGCATTGTCCCTGGAGAAGCAATCTCAATACTCAAAATTTACACTTTTCAATTGATCGCCCGATGCTTTTATGCCGCGCGATCGACCTCTTCTCCATGCCCGACGATTTGGCAATTAGTAACGGTAGTGAGCAAAAGCCTTGTTAGCTTCTGCCATACGGTGTGTTTCTTCGCGCTTGCGAATAGCACTGCCTGTTTCGTTGGCTGCATCCATCAGTTCGTTAGCCAGTTTAGCTGCCATTGAGCGGCCTGTGCGGGCGCGGGCAAATCTAATCAGCCAACGGAGTGCGAGGGTGGTTCCGCGATCGGAACGTACTTCCATCGGCACTTGGTATGTAGCGCCACCTACCCGGCGGGCTTTGACTTCTACCAGGGGTGTAGCGTTTTTGACTGCTTTTTCAAACAAGTCTAACGGTTCAGCTCCTGTGCGTTCTTGGATGGTTTTCAGGGCGTCGTAGACTATGCTGGAGGCCACGGATTTTTTGCCGTGCTGCATGATCCGTCTCACCATCATGCTTACCAACCGGCTGTTGTAGGTTGGATCTGGAGGAACTGGACGTTTTTGAATAACTGTGCGGCGAGACATAGTTCTATTTGGGATTTTTGATTTTGAATGATTGAATTTGGGGTTTTGAACTCAGATATTATCGATCGCGGACGATCGAAAGTTTGGCTTTTCCACCCCTCAAGGATGCGAGTTACCAGAAAGAATTGGTTGAAAGCCGGAACACGAGTGAGGGAGAAGTTAAAATCAGACTATTCATTACTCCAATCCTCTTCCTTCTAGGTAGAGGTCGCTCTTAAACTGTCAACTGTCAACTGTCAACTGTCAACTGTCAACTGTTGAAGTCTTATTTCTTCGCTGCTTTAGGACGCTTCGCCCCATATTTTGAACGACCTTGCTTGCGGTCTTTCACGCCGGCAGTGTCTAATGTACCGCGAATGATGTGGTATCTAACTCCAGGTAAATCTTTTACCCGACCGCCTCGAATCATTACTACCGAATGTTCTTGCAAGTTGTGACCGATGCCGGGGATGTAGGCTGTCACTTCAAAACCAGAGGTCAGCCGTACCCGAGCCACTTTCCGCAGCGCCGAGTTGGGTTTTTTCGGGGTGGTCGTGTACACTCTGGTGCAAACTCCGCGGCGCTGGGGGCAACTCTTGAGAGCTGGCGATTTGGTTTTTTTCTGCGTTTGTTCCCGTGCTGAACGGATGAGTTGCTGAATAGTGGGCATGAGTTACGGCATTTCTAGCTTTTTGCTGAATATAGTGATTTGGCGGCATCCGCACTGAAAGTCCCTTCCCCTGTGTGGGGACGGGATAAATGAAAATAATTATGGGTAAGTGAGGATACCAGACTCTATATAGTACACGACTCGAGTTTTTTTGGCAAGAAATTTCCACGGCGGGCGAACTTTCTTGCTTGTTTGCTCGAAGTTGGGATGCGGCGATCGCCCGTCGTACCAATACATATGTGGCATTATATATTGAAGCCCAACTTTGAAGAGGGTCACAGCAGTGGTGCAAAATCGATCGCGCGAAATATCGAACCACCATTTTTCGGAGACGCCCATCAACTCTACCGTGCGATCGCATCACAGCCGCTCGCATCACAGCCTCAGAGAGATCGACATCACATAAAGTTATATAAAATTACCTGATAATAAGCAATATACATTTAGTTGAGCGCAGATGAAAACCAAAACTTATATTCCTGAAAGTACAATTTCCGAACTTTACTTGAATATTTGGAAATCCGGTAAGATAGATCGGACGGTGTTCCACCAAATTCAATACGAAATTAATTCTGAGACTTTAAAAAGTTCAGACGAGCTAAAAATTGTTAGCAGACTGCTCTATGCAGTCCGACGGGGATGGCTTTTAGTCATGGACTAAGTGGCGTTTGGAGTGTTGATATTACCTCCAAAGGCAAGCGCCAACAACGCAGGTGAGTGAGTTTTCAGTTTTGAGTTAAAATCTCATCCATAAAATCATATATAAATTATATTATATAGAGACTCAAATAAGACTCACCACACTTGACAGGCAATATTCAAGGAAAAGGACAGGGTATGTTTAATTCTACAGAACTGCTGATCGAAGCTTTCATCAAACAACTAGAAAATGGATATAGTCGCACTTACGGAGGCTACAAATCCGACTATGCCGACATTATTGCCTGGGTGGGGGCAATGGCGTTAGAAAACATTGCCAGCAGCGACGCTCTTTATCACAATACAGAACACGCCATTTGTATTACCTTGGTCGGTCAAGAAATTTTGCGGGGAAAACACATTCGCAAGGGCGGAGTCTCGTGTGAAAATTGGCTGCACTTCATCATTTCTTTGCTGTGCCAAGATATCGGATATGTCAAAGGAGTTTGCCGAGAAGACCAAGCATCAGCAGGATTGTATGCTACCGGAAAAGATGGCATGAGAATTGCACTTGCTCCTGGTGCAACAGCGGCTAGTTTATCTCCTTACCGAGTTGACAGAGCAAAACTATTCATTGACGAGCGCTTCGGCAACCACAAGCTAATTAATGCTGAGATAATCAAGCAGAACATAGAACAGACTCGTTTCTCGGTGCTTGACGGCAACATTGACCAAGATGCAGGTAATTATTCTAGTTTAGTTCGCGGTGCTGACTTGATAGGTCAGCTCAGCAACCCACAATATTTACAAAAAATTGGCGCGCTGTTTTACGAATTGGAAGAAAGCGGTGCTACTAAAGTTTTGGGATACCGACATCCGGGCGACTTGCTCCAAAGCTACTCTAAGTTTTACTGGAGTGGAATTTATCCTCACATTAGCGAATCTCTCGGTTATTTGCAGTTGACCCAGGAAGGCAAACAGATTGTTGCTAGTTTGTACGCCAACGTATTTCGGATGGAACACCAACGTTTCGATTCAGAGGTTGCTTGATTGCCAAGGGCGGGAGCTCACAGCCACCGCCCCTAAAGAACTTCACTCTCCATTTCCGAATGGTATTGAGGACATAACCAATTGCTAGGTATCAAAGAAGGCCATCCCTCCCGCAGCGCTTCAAAACAAACAGCACGCACAGTTAACTGACAATCCAGCAATTCTACACCAGCTTTTTCAACTTGCTTTTTCCCAATTTTAAAAATCGATTCATCGCTAAATTCAAAAGTCTTGTGACACTGAATGCAAACCAGGTGATGATGGTGGTGTAATTCAGGCAAATTTAGTTCATAATGTTTGTGTCCTTCTGCTAATTCTAGTTCGCGCAAAATCCCAATTCTGGCTAATAAATGCAATGTTCTATATACAGTAGATAAGCCAATTTTTTCTCCTTGACTCTGTAAAGTTTTATATAACTCTTCTGCACTCAAATGATTGCCTTGCCGTAGATTTTGAAAGACGCTTAAAATAGTTTCTCGCTGGGGAGTCAGGCGACAGCCCCTCTGGTTGAGTTCGACTTTGAGTGAGTTAGCACTGTATAAATTCATATTTGTGAAGGCAGAAGGATTTAGTTATCTAGGAGAGGAGAGGAGGGTAGGCACGGGGGCACTACCCCTACAAATTGTTCGCAATTCATAATTGAGGGCTATAGCCGCTTTTCCCTCTTGCTAAAGGTGTAACTGAAGGATTAGTTGTCGGTATTTCTGTGTAAGGTTTATGAAGCTTAGAGCAATGTTGTTGACAAGAATTGGCAAAACAAGTTTTCGGTTCAAAGTCGGTACAGCCGATCGCATCTTCAGTACAAGCAACACACGGCCGCACGGTACACTTGAGACGGTAGTCATTAGTAAAAAACTCGCAATCCGAACACGGAATTTGATGCAGTCGCCGAATTTGATAGAATCCTTCTCGCAGCGCTACCGAAATACTCCACAAAAACAGAACCATCAAAGTCCCGATACAGAAACAGCAAATAAAAACAGTCATAGGGTGATTTTCTCAACAGTATATACAAATCCAGAACTGAGCCAATTTAAGCAAGAAAGTTGAACTTTGTTTCTTGCTTAAATTCGATTCAGATTCTATTTTGAGTTCAGTTCACAACACCTCGGAAAATTGCATCAATGCCAGCAAAATTGTCTAGCAGCAAATAAGCAAGGAAAGCTCCGCTCGTACCTCCGATCACAAAACCGCCCCGGAATAAACTCCAATCTTCCGGCGTTTTGTGCCAGTAAAGAACTTTACCTGCTTCGATGTTCCGATTCTCGTAAATCGAGAGGCCTATTGCCAAAATCAAGACTAATGCCAGAGTTGCCAGCAATCCTGCCAGAGGTGCTAAACCTTTTTCTTGTAAAGGCAGCAATACTGCAAAAGCTCCTACCAGGAAATAGCCGTGAGCCAAGCTAACTTCTAATCCCCTGACTATGGGAGACAATCCCTTGCGGTAAATCGGCAAATTCCGCAAAAAAGTTACAGTCGTGTCAGAAAAACTTACGGTTGTCGTTGCACTTGCAACTGGAACCATAGCAGGAGTTGCCGTTACAAATTCGCCCGATCGAAAATCAAATCCTGCTGCTTTTGTCCGTACCCGCAGGGCGTGCCAAATATGACCGGAAAGCGCCAGAATCGCTAAGATAAAGTGGCTTGTTGCCTGCCAAGTCCGCGAAGAAACTACTGTGGCTTCCGGGCCGGTTAAACCCACAGGGCCGTAGAAAACCTCTGGATAAACAGTGTCGTTTACTGTCACAAAGTAGGCAGCCAAAAAGCCCATGTAAGCCAAAGCGCCCAAACTGTAAGAAAGGTAAGCTTCTCCCGACCAAAACAACACTCGCTGGGCCCAGGCAAAAGGCTTGGTGAAGATATGCCAGAAACCGCCAATGATGCAGAGCAAGCCGACATAAATGTGACCGCCGATCACATCTTCTAAGTTGTCAACTGCTGCCATTCCTTCGGGGCCGTATACGGGGAAGAGATAGCTAAAAATGCGAATGGGATTGAGGGTTGGTTCGCTAATTATTCGTACATCTGCGACGTGGGGATCGTAAAGACCTCCCCAAAATAAGGCTTTTGCGACTAGCAGCCAAGCACCAGCACCTAATAGTAATAGGTGAATGCCGATGATGCTGGTCATCTTATCTTTGTCTTCCCAGTCGTAGCCGAAGGAACCAAAGAAAGTGTTGTTTTGTGGCAATACTTTCGGGCCGAGCAAGGAATGATAAAGGCCGCCGGCACCAAGAACTGCGGAGCTAATTAAATGCACAACTCCGATCGCAAAATAGGGATAGATATCAACAATTTGACCACCTTTACCTACTCCCAAACCCAAACTTGCCAAATGTGGCAGCAGGATTAAACCTTGGTCGTACATGGGCTGCTGCGGGTTGAAATTGGAAATTTCAAACAGAGTCATCGCCCCGGCCCACAGTACAATCAAACCTGCGTGAGCGACGTGAGCTCCTAAAATTCGTCCTGACAATTCTGTGAAACGGGCGTTACCAGCCCACCAGCCGTACTCGTTTTCTGGCTTTTCCAGTTCTGGTTTTAAATTCGGTTCAGCTATTGCTTGCATTTTCGCTTTCCTCTAATTTCGGTGAATTGGAGTTGCCCAAAAAACCCGGTTTCTCACAAAAGTCGTCGCTTTTTTCGAGAAATGTTGGTGCAGAAACCGGGTTTTTGACCCCCGCGCGTAAATTCTGGGTTAACTCGCTGCATTCGCTGCAACTTGGTTGACGACTTCGCCTTTGCGGAAGTCAAATCCCGCTGCTCGGAGGGCGTGCCAAATATGTCCTTGCAAGAAGAAGAAGGCTAACCAGAAGTGAGAATTTGCCAGCCAAGTTCGAGAAGTCAAAACTTCTCCACTATCGAAATAGGGATATTGCTGGATGCCAATTTTTAAGGCTGGGCCGAAGAATTCTACTGGGTAAACCAGGGTGTTGACTGAGACAAAGTAGGCGGCGATGAAACCCATTAAGGCTAAAGCGCCAAGACTGTAGGAGAGATAAGCTTCTCCTGACCAGACGAACAGGTTTTCTGTCCAAGCAAAAGGCTGAGTGCGAATGTGCCACAACCCGCCGATTATGCAGAGAATTCCTACCCACATATGGCCGCCGACAACATCTTCGAGGTTGTTGACGGAGGCAATCCAGTTTTTGCCACCTGCGCCGAATAGGTAGCCGAAAATCACAGTTGGGTCGAATGTGGGTTCCGAAATCACCCGCACTTGCCCGATCGTGGTATCATACAAACCACCGAAATACATTGCTTTGGCCACCAATAAGAAGGCTCCGATACCTAACAAAACTAGGTGGATGCCTAAAATTGTGGTCATTTTTTCTTTGTCTTCCCATTTGTAGCCGAAGAAAGGAGTTCTTTCTTCGAGGGTGGCTTCTCCTTTGAGGGAGTGGAAGATGCCACCGAAGCCGAGAAAGGCTGAGCTGATTAGATGAATGACACCAATCTGAAAGTACGGATAGGTATCAACAATTTTGCCTCCGGCTCCGACACCCAAGCCAAGTCTGGCTAGGTTGGGCAGCAGAATTAAGCCTTGTTCGTACATGGGCAATTCTGGGTTGAAGCGGGAAAGCTCAAACAGGGTATAGGCTCCCGCCCAGAGGACGATGAGGCCGGCTTGGGCGACGTGAGCACCTAGCAAACGACCCGAAAGGTTGATTAAGCGGGCGTTGCCGGCCCACCAGGGATAGGTTTCTCCTTGGGCTGGGAAGGATTTTTTGGCCATGCTTGTCACGGCGAGTTACCTCTTGAGAAAGATGTCAATTGAGTCTTAAGCTTGTGCAGCTTATTGATATAGATAATCAACAATTTTAGAAGTTTCGTCAAGGGCTATTTGATAAAGTTTTTCACTTATTTTAGTTAAGATATGTAACACAGCCGTTTAAAATATCGTAAAACCAAGTCTACAATTGGTTTTGAGCTACAATAAGAACTTTTCCTCCGGTTGGGCAGAATAAAATTTAGAGCAAGATTTATAAATTTATTGACAAATAGTCTTAGTAAAGGTAGAGTTTTGTTTAAGTAGCTATCTAATCCTCTCGGAAAAGACAAGGTGGCAAAAGAAATTCGGTACTTTCTTCTGGGCAAGCTTGATAAAAGTGGGGCTAGAAGGGGTGCGGGATTGTTTTTTTCTGAATCAAGAGAGTTAATCGCTACTTGTTGGCATATTCATCTCAAACTCTAAACAACAAAGCCTGAGAGCGTTTGCTCTCAGGCTTTTCTAGTTAGATTTTTAACTGCTTGTGGCATCGGACACGCTAGCTCAAGCAGATGATTTGCTTTCCGATGATCTGCTTTCCTCGGCTACTTGCTCGTTGCTGGGCAACTCCAGGCAATAACCCGCGCCGTATACGGTTTTGATGTACCGAGGATGGCGGGGATCGGGTTCCATCTTGGTTCTCAGGTGTCTGATGTGTACGCGAATTGTTTCGATATCGTCATCGGGGTCGTAACCCCAGACTTCTTTGAGAATTTCGCTGGGAGAGACTGTCTGACCGTGGCGCTGGAGCAAGCAGTGCAACAACTCGAACTCTAGGTGAGTCAGTTTGACGGTATTAACGTACCAAACAGCTTCAAACCTTTCGGGGACAAGAGTTAGCGGGCCGTAATTCAGGATTTCTGAGTGTTTGGCAGCTTGGGGGATGCGGTCTGTGCGCCTCAGCAAGGCTCGCACTCGTGCCAGCATTTCTTCTAGTTCAAAGGGTTTGGTCAGGTAATCGTCGGCGCCGGAGTTGAAGCCTTCTACTTTATCTTGAGTTTGACTTAAGGCTGTCAACATCAAGACGGGTATGTCGGCGGTGCGATCGTCACGCCGCAATCGCTGACACACTGTGAATCCGTCTACTCTAGGCAGCATCAGGTCTAGCATGATCAGGTCGGGGAGCATTTGTATTGCTAGTGCCTGACCTTTGATGCCGTCTTCTGCCTGGGTGACTTCGTAGCCAGCCATTTCTAGGTTGACGGCTACGAGTTCGGCGATCGCCGCGTCATCATCAATAACAAGTATCCGAGGCATCATCATTTATCTCACCGCTAACCAGATGGCGGAGGCTACAGCCTTCTGGGGGTTCCAGGTAACTTTAAGGAGCAATTTTTTAATTTTAAGCTTCATAAAAAAACTCGGTAAGTGGGAAACTCAGGGTATGAAAGACCTGAGAGGAAAATGACCAGGCGATTTCAACCGCCTTGAATCTTTACCATTACCGCCTTGGAGTTGCAAGAGTCTGGTGTACTTTTGTAATGTACTTTCAATGGGACAATTACCATCTCAAATCTTGCAACCCTGTACGCATAATGTTCGCTCCTGATGGAGCCTCCCTTCCGGGGTAATGTTCGCCTCGACCTGGTTATAAAGGCTTGTTAGACCTGCGACACTGTTTCAGTGACTTTAAAACTGTTTAATCGCAGGTGACAGAGCGGAAAACTGGCGTCGCATTCGCCGGTGTCGTGACCTAAATAACGTCTCCTCCCAAGAGGGGTCTGGTCAGAACAGCTTGCAATTTCTTACAAGCTCAGTGGCTTGAGCCTCGGAGTTCCTGACTAAGGATTATAAGGTTCATTAAGAACTTTTAGGGTTCTGTAAATATTCTTGTACTAATTATAAGCCCTCTTGAGCGCATATCAGAAAACTGTTCGCCAAAAATCTTGCTGGGAGTCGATTTTTTGCCGGCAAGAACAGCTTCCTGTTTCTTCTGGGTTTGCCTGCGACTTCAGGCAATGGCGCTAAGGGTAAGCTACTGCGGGTGCCAGAGATTGTCTGTGGCGATCGAGCCATATAGGGGAATTCGGATAGAGGATTTGGCGACTCGATAACGGGTCATTGAAATATACTGCTTAAATGCTGTACCACTTAAGCCCGGTCTTTGAGACATCTGTTAAGGGGCTTGCAATTAAATATAACCCCAGTTATCCTAGAAGAGTAGGAACCAAAAAATCTGACATAAGTGGTTGTGACTTCTGTAAGTGGGATGCTA
>NZ_JAEQDE010000103.1:0-30007 GCF_020737865.1 Microcoleus sp. PH2017_35_SFW_U_B | reverse complement strand
TCAGCCAAGGCGGGTCAATCCGCTCGAAGTGAAAGCGAAAGGGGAGGGACTGGAAGCCTCCCATGTCATGTAATAGATGACTATACTTTTACCAGCTATCAGGTAAAATGTGAAATCGTTCCAAAAGCTTAAAATCAAAAATCTACAATACACATATGCCTAGAACACCCAGCGAATATTCCGTGCACCTGCTGCTTGATGGCGGCCACCGCGAAGAAATCCGTTTTGCAACTCTGCCGGATTTTCAACAGTGGTATAAAACCCTGGTTCCCAAACAAGATTCGTCAGAATTTGTCAATGTTCCGATCAAAAATATTCAAGGCGAATACATGGTAGTTCGCCCTTCCAGTATTCTCGCAATTCGCGTAGAACCGCTGTTTAGTTCTAGTCTCGAACGATACGATGAATAATCGACTAGGAAAGTTATCAATTGATTAGGGAAATTTAGAAGTTGAGCAAGATTTTTCGTTATCAGCTATTGGCGATCGCCTGTTGTGTTTTAGCGATCGCATTTTCTGTTCCCGCGATCGCAATTCCGGCGCTGCAACAAATTAGTGTAAGTCAATTACAACCGAGTGAGTTGGAGTCGATCGCCTTTGACGCTCAAATCTGGGGCGAAAATGGCAAGCCGGGGGATAAACAATTGCTGTTAAAGTCGATCGACTACAGCCTCGGTTATCTTAACTCCCAAGCTGCTGCTAGTGCTTACAGTCGCTATCGAGTCTCAGGTATTACGCGCGATCGAGTTCGGCGATCGCTCGATCGATTCCGCCAATTAGTTGTCAGTTCTACAACTCCAACACAACTCCAGGAATCTGTCAAGCGGGAGTTTGTGTTTTATAAGTCGATCGGCAAAGACAACAAAGGAACAGTAGCATTTACAGGTTATTTCGAGCCGACTTACCAAGCCTCTCGCACCCCTAATTCCGAATACCGTTATCCCCTGTACAAGGCACCGCCAAACCTCGGTTCTTGGCGCAAACCTCACCCAACTAGATTGGAATTGGAAGGTGCGGATGCTTTGCAGGGAAGCAAAGGATTGTTGCGGGGATTGGAATTAGTCTGGTTGCGCGATCGCTTCCAAGCATTTCTCGTCCACGTCCAAGGTTCGGCGAAGTTGCAGTTAGCAGACGGCGGCGTGATGACAGTGGGTTTCGCGGGGAAAACCAGTCAGAGTTATACAGGTGTCGGGCGAGAATTAGTTAAGGACGGCAAGTTTACTTTAGAACAGCTAACATTGCCGAAACTCAACGAATATTTTAGCAAGTTTCCGGCAGATATGGACAAGTATTTGCCGAAGAATCAAAGCTTTGTCTTCTTTCAGGATACTAAAGGTGCACCTGCTACCGGCAGCATTGGAGTGCCCGTAACTGCCGAAAGGTCGATCGCCACTGATAAAGTGTTAATGCCTCCCGGCGCCCTAGCATTAATTAGCACGAAACTGCCCTATCCCAATGCGGCGGGGAAACTCGAACAAAATGCCGTTAATCGGTTTGTTTTGGATCAAGATACGGGCGGTGCAATTAAAGGCGCGGGGAGAGTTGACGTATTTATGGGCACGGGGAACCTGGCGGGCGATCGGGCGGGTTATATCAACTCGACTGGAGAACTGTATTATCCGCTATTAAAGTAGAAAGCGAGTGGCCAGAAACCGGGTTTTTACGAAAAATATTCGCCATCATCGATAGATTAGGAAAAAACCCGGTTTCTTTGATTTTCACGAGTGGCCAGAAACCGGGTTTTTACGAAAAATATTCGCCATCATCGATAGATCAGGAAAAAACCCGGTTTCTTTGATTTTCATGAGTACCCAGCAAACCAGACTAAAATAGAAACAACCCCACCCATCCCAACCCGAAAAATGCTAAACAAAATTTGGCAATTCCTCAAACAACTAATCCAGCGCCTATTGGGAACCACACCCCCACCTGCGCCGCCGCCACCCCGCCCCACCCTAACTGACGCGGAATACGAGTCGAAATTCATGGAAATCCTGGAAGGGGTGAATGTCGGCTGGAGTCGAGGGGATGTAGCGGGTTTCTTAATCGCCAAACGCCTGAGAGATAGTGAATTGGCGGCTTGGTTGCGACGGTTTGGGACTGGATTGTTTGAGGGCGAATATGATGACACAGCCCCTACAGATGCGGTGGCTTCGCTTCAGGAATTGGCGCGCAGGCTGGAATTGTTGGGTAGAATTCGCAGCGGGGAATTGTCGGAGGTGGCGGGGGATATTGGGCGGGAGATTTTGACGCGATTTCCGCTGCCGGTGGTTGAGGATGATGCTGGTGGGTATGGGAATGTGATTGAGGCGGTGTTTGTTGGGGATGGTTTGGGTGTTTCTGGGGATGGGAATCGCAGGGATGCGGAGGGTGCGTAGGATTTATATAGCAGGCTAAGAATTTAATAGACTCAGAGCGATCGGCATGATATTCTTAGCAATTAAGCGCCGCATCCGTCGCTAATTTTCACACACTCAAATAAGACGAAAGAGGACTGAAGTCCTCACTACAAACTTAAATCGTAATGGCACAAGTAATCGGCATTGACTTAGGCGGCACCGCAATTAAACTCGGCAGATTTAGCGCAGACGGCGTTTGTCACCAATCCTTAACAGTCCCAACTCCTCAACCCGCTACTCCAGAAGCCGTTTTAGCCGCCATCGCAGATGCTATTTTACAACTGAATCCACAAGAAAATGCTGTATGTGCGATCGGCATTGGCACACCAGGCCCAGCAGACGCAGCAGGCAGAATAGCCCGAGTCGCAATCAACCTCAAAAACTGGCACAACGTCCCCCTAGCTGACTGGTTGGAAGCCAAAACCGGATTGCCGACAATATTAGCAAATGATGCCAATTGTGCCGGATTGGGAGAAGCTTGGTTAGGGGCAGGAAAGCACTTTAAAAACCTGATTTTACTGACATTAGGAACAGGAGTCGGCGGTGCAGTTATCCTAGATGGCAAACTATTTTCAGGCCATCTAGGTGCAGCCGGAGAATTAGGATTAATTTCGATTAATCCCGACGGCCCAGAGTGTAATAGTGGCAATCACGGTTCTTTAGAACAGTACATTTCCGTGCTAGCAATTCGTCGCGATACTGGCTTGGAACCGCTAGAATTAGCCAATTTAGCTAAGTCTGGAGATGCTAAAGCTTTAGAATTTTGGAGAAATTATGGTCGCTATCTCGGTATCGGCTTAGCAAGTCTAATTTATATTTTAACACCAGAAGCTATTATTATCGGTGGCGGAATTAGTGCAGGTGCCGAGTTTTTCTTGCCAGCAGTTCAAACGGAAATTGAGCGGCGCGTGCTGCCGAGTTCTCGGGAAGGTTTGCAGTTATTGGTTGCTGAATTGGGCAATCAAGCAGGTATGGTAGGCGCAGCAAAATTAGCTTGGCAAATCGCTCTTATGACAGTTGACAGTTGACAGTTGACAGTTGACAGTTAGTTGTAGGGGCAGTGCCCCCGTGCCTGCCCTCTTAGCTGACAGTTGACCAATGACTAATGACTAATGACTGATGACCAATGACTAACGACTAATAACTTCTTCATGGCAGAGAGTGCCCAGTTATATTTTTAATATATTCCTGAATTTTTAGATAAGTGTCCGAGTTGCCTTCGCGCATGATAATAATATTAGTAGCGCTGTCAGGCAGGTAAAAGCTGATTAAGCGACCGTTCTGTTCGCTAGCAAAAGAGCTAATTCGACTCAGATCGATCGCAAATTCTTTGCGCTCGTAATTAATTTTAATCCAGGAACCTTTAGAATTGCGATCGACCGTTTTTTTGATGTATTCGAGAATTTGCTTGTAAGCCTCATAATTCCCTTGGGGATTGAGAATAATCGGCAGACTGCTATTCGGCAGCCAAAATGTAATACGCTTGTTATCCGGTTCGCTAGAAAAAGCACTAATAGTGTCAAGGTCAATTATGTATGTATTTTTCTCATAAGTAATTTTGCTCCAGTAAGCCACAACACAAAACCTCCTCAAACCTGCGTTTCCTGGTATTTTAGGATAGTTTGACAACTCATACAATTTTAGATTTTAGATTTTAGATTTTAGATTTTAGAATTGGGAATGACAGATGACTATCGGGGTTTGGATCTTACCTACAGTTGCATTCTTTTGTAAAACTGGTATCACCCTGGAAATCTTAGCTAAAAAGTTAAGTAAAAATTATCAGCATTTTTACCTTCTGCCTTTTGCCTCCCGAAGGCTACACTGGCAGACAAGTCTGCCTTCAGCCTTAGGATATTAGCCGCCCAGCCCTATACGGCGGGCTGGGGGTAAGGTTTTTCAGTAGTTGAGAATGCTCCCCGATATCCTGTCTGGTAAATGCAACCCGAATCAAATCCTATTGTTGGGTTGGGCGGGTTTTCTACAGATATTGTCTGCCCGATTTGAATATTGCGTGCTCTGGCCCGCCCTACAGACATCCAATATATCAAAACTAATCGATCGCAGATAAGATGAGATCAGGCTCCTGCAAGTTTCCCTGCTACTAAGTCGCGGGCCTCAGCTTCTAAAACATCCTGCTTTCCCTGAGAGCTCGCTGCCTGGATAAACCCCTGAAACAAAGGGTGAGGGGAACTAGGCCTAGATTGGAATTCGGGGTGAAATTGACTGGCGATGAAAAAGGGATGGTTGGGCAATTCGATCATTTCTACGAGTCGGCCGTCGGGAGATGTGCCGGATACTACATAGCCTGATTCTAAGAAAAGATTGCGGTAGGCATTGTTGAACTCGTATCGGTGGCGATGCCGCTCGTAAATCACTTCTTTTTGATACAGTTTGAAAGCGAGGGTGTCCGGGTTTACACGGCACGGATACAAACCCAGTCGCATCGTACCGCCCAAATCGATTACATCTTGCTGTTCTGGCAATAAATTAATTACTGCATTTGCTGTATCCGGGTTGAATTCAGCGCTGTTGGCATCCTGTAGTTGGGCGGTGTTGCGCGCCCATTCGATCACAGCACACTGCATCCCCAAACACAATCCCAAAAATGGTATTTTATGGTGTTTGGCATATTGAATCGCAGCTATTTTGCCGTCAACTCCCCGAATCCCAAAACCTCCGGGCACAACAATGCCGTTGATATTTTGGAGATAGTTTTCGATGTTTCCCGATTCTAAATCTTCTGAGTTGATCCAGTGCAAATTTAGGTCGCAGCCGATCGAGATTGCCGCGTGCCGCAAAGCTTCCACCACCGAAAGATAAGCATCGTTCAACCGCACGTATTTGCCAACCAAAGCAATCTCAATCTTGTGGCTGGGGCTATACAGCCGTTTGACTAAGGTTTGCCACTGAGTCAAATCGGGTGGCCGCTGTTCGAGTTGCAGCAAATTGATGGTTTGTTCCGCCAAACCTTCCTGTTCCATCATCAGCGGTACTTCGTAGATACTTTTGGCATCTTGAGCTGTGATGACGCATTCTTCGGGTACGTTGCAGAATTCCGACAATTTTTGTTTGAGGCCCAGAGGTAAAGGTCGATCGCACCTACAGACTAAAATATCTGGTTGAATGCCTATAGACCGCAACTCCTTAACCGAGTGCTGAGTCGGTTTAGTCTTCATCTCTCCAGCCGACGGAATCCAAGGTATCAGCGTCACGTGCATATACACAACATTTTGCCGTCCGACAGCCTTGCGAAACTGGCGAATTGCTTCCAAAAACGGTAAAGATTCAATATCTCCCACGGTGCCGCCGATTTCCGTAATCACCACGTCAGGATTAGTATTTTTTGCTACCCGAAAAATACGCTCTTTAATCTCGTTAGTGATGTGGGGAATCACCTGCACCGTGCTCCCTTGATACTCGCCGCGGCGTTCTTTATTGATCACCGCTTGATAAATGGCACCCGTGGTGACACTGTTCAGGCGAGACATGGAAGTATCGGTAAAACGCTCGTAGTGCCCCAAATCCAGGTCAGTTTCCGCACCGTCTTCGGTGACGAATACTTCTCCGTGCTGAAACGGGCTGAGAGTACCAGGGTCAACGTTAATATAGGGGTCTAGCTTCAAAATCGAGACTGAGTAGTCCCTGGACTTCAATAGGCGACCGAGGGAAGAAGCGACAATTCCCTTGCCGATACTGGAAACCACGCCGCCGGTCACAAACACAAATTTGGTCATAGATTTTCGACTTTAGATCTTTCTAGTTAAGAAGGTAACACTCAAATCTAAGAGCTAAAATCCAAAATTGTCCAGCAGGGTTTGAGCCTTTCTCAACTACGGGTGCGGATACGACGAGTCGCCCATTAGCTGAATCGGGCGGTTGGCATGGGTTTGGAGTGCGATCGCCCATTTCCCAACTGTTGATTGTTCCTGAGTTCGCTGTTAGAGACCAAGGGCGAACCAGAAACCAAGGCTTCTTTTATCTCGATCGAGAATATGTCTGCAACTTAGCCATCAAATCTGACACACTGGTCAAATCTAAAACTGCTTCTCCTAAATTCTCTAATTGTTCAGCGGATAACTGACTGATGCGAGTTTGGATCTCCGGCGACAGCGGGCAGACACGGCGCTCCAACAGCGACACAACTAACTGCTGTAACTGCTGCTTTCCTTGTTCGATACCTTGTTCGATACCTTGTTCGATACCTTGTTCGATACCTTGTCTGATGCCTTGTTCGATGCCGATTCTGGTCGCTTTGGTAATTGCACCGCGCTGGTCTTGAATGAAAATTTCTCGCCTTTCTAAATCTTCCAATTCATCAGGATCTAGATTTGCTTCATTGGCAATTCCAAAAGCTTTGCGGAGTTCCGGTACATTCCCCAACTCTTCCGGAACAGACCTTAACGTCCGAGCCGTTTTCATGAAATATATCCACTTGTCAGTCAGTGTCTCTAATTCTTCTAATGTTTTGTTAAATTTTGGTAATTCAACAAAAACAAATTCTAACTCTTCGGCTAAATAATCGATTCGATTGTTTTTCTCTTTGATACAAAACCGCGAAATTACTGTTTCGAGATGCTCAAACATTTGGAAATCGGTAATTGTCAGGGCAATTACTGGATTCAATAAATCATAGTTTTCTCCACTTTTTAATTGAACTGAGTAAGCTTTAGTAGCATTATACAGAATCCGCTTTTCAAAGGATTCTACGTTCAATACCTGCATTTCAATTATCACTGTTTTGCTGCCACCAATTTTAGCTTTGACATCCAAATAAGTATTCTTTACTCCTTTGATTTTGGGAGCCAAATAAGGGTCAAGGATTTCCAAGTCTTCGATGACGGGATTTGATTCGTATAGAATGGCATTTAAGAAGCTAATCAAAATGTCTTTGCTGTCAGCAGAGCCGAAGATTTTCTTAAAGGCAAAGTCAGTTTTGGGATTAATGAAACTCATGGTATTTTATTTTTACTAGAGACTGAGAGGTTGAGGTTACAGTTATTTAAGTATCTAACTATTATACAATCTTTTAGGTTGGGTTCGCCCTGCGATCGCCCGAAACAACCTCAATACCGATGCCAGTCCCAGTCTGCCCCTGTGGAGTCAATTATAAAATCTTTAATCTAAAATCTCAAATCCCGTTCAGTCATTTTTCCCAAACAGCTAACCCAGGAACGTTTCGCCAATGGTAAAGTCATGGTAGGTAGAGCACCTCAAGTCTGATAAAAAAATTGCTATGAAGTTTGTCTGCGTTCTATCCCGTCAACGGTTGCTTTCTGGTGGTATCGCATTGATCGCAGCGATCCTCTTCGAGGGCTTCGCTAACGAGTGCGGAGCTATTCTCGCTCCCCATGCGGCGCGGGCAAACACTCCTGGGCAAAATCATTCGTCTCTGTCGCCGAAAATCCTCGCTAGTAACGATGTTAGTTGTAAGGGCGCGCGATCGCCAGAAACTCGCTGTCGAGTCGGCGGTTTGTTCGTCAAAACTCAAAATACGTCTACAGAACAAGTCTTTACTCTCAAGCACACTGAAGTTACAGCTAAAATTGCCGGCAATATCTCCCGCGTCGAAGTTGTTCAAAAATTTGAAAATCCTTTTCCCGAATCTTTAGAAGCTGTTTATGTATTTCCCCTCCCCGATGAAGCGGCGGTGGACGATATGGAAATTAAAATCGGCGATCGCATTATTAAAGCTAATATCAAACGCCGCGATGAAGCTTTGGAAATATACCAAAAAGCTAGAGAGCAAGGTAGGACTGCGGGTTTGTTGGAACAAGAACGCGATAATATTTTTACTCAGTCTCTCGCTAATATCAAACCGGGAGAAAAGATTGAAGTGACGATTCGCTACACCGAGAGTCTCAAATTTGCCGGTGGCGATTACGAATTTGTGTTTCCGACAGTGGTAGGCCCGCGCTATATTTCGGGAAATCTGACCCCCCCCAACCCCCCCTTAGCAAGGGTGGGCAATAGTTCTGAGTCTCCAGGGGCCAGAGATGGCAACAACACTCTATCCCCCCCCTTAGCAAGGGGGGGCGATGCTCTATCCCCCCCCTTAGCAAGGGGGGGGCAGGGGGGGGTTAATACCGATGCCGATCGCATAAACTCGCCTCTCTTGCCTCCGGGTACGCGATCTGGTCGCGATATCGCTGTTTCGGTAGAAATCGATGCCGGAGTTGCGATCGGCGATGTCCGCTCTACTTCCCATCAAATTACAACAGAACGCAGCGGCAATCTTGTGCGCGTCCAACTAGCGAATTATGACACAATTCCCAATAAAGATTTAATTCTCCGCTATCGAGTATCAGGCGAAAATACTCGTGCCACAGTCTTGAGCCAAGCCGACCAACGGGGCGGTCATTTTGCGACTTATTTGATTCCGGCATTAAACTACAAAACTAATGAAATTGTACCGAAAGATGTCGTGTTTCTGATGGATACTTCCGGTTCTCAACAGGGCGAACCGCTAGCAAAATCTAAGGAGTTGATGCGCCGCTTCATTCAAGGACTCAATCCCAAGGATACTTTTACGATTATTGATTTTGCCAACACGGCGCAAGCGCTATCCGCTACTCCTTTAGCGAATACTGCCCAAAATCGACAAAGCGCAATTAATTATATCGATCGGTTGCAAGCTAACGGCGGCACAGAACTGCTCAACGGCATTCAAGCCGTGATGAAGTTTCCGGCTGCACCAACCGAAAGGCTGCGGAGTATTGTACTAATTACTGACGGTTATATTGGCAATGAAAAAGAAGTTTTGGCTCTGGTGCAGCAGAGTATAAAACCGGGCAATCGACTTTACAGTTTTGGTGTCGGCAGTTCGGTGAATCGGTTTTTGCTCAACCGTTTAGCCCAAGTTGGTAGAGGCACGTCTCAAGTAATTCGTCAAGATGAACCTTCGGCGGAAGCTGCTGAAAAGTTTTTCCGTCAAATTAACAGTCCGGTATTGACTAATATTGAAATTAGTTGGGAAGGAATGGGCGAAAAACCGGAGATTTATCCGATCGCGCCCCCAGACTTATTTACCAGTCAGCCGCTGGTGTTGTTTGGCAAAAAGAGCGATCGAACTAACGGCCAACTCCGCATCCGCGGCACTCAAGCGGGCGGCAAAGCTTACGAGCAAATTTTACCTGTTAATTTTGCTCAATCTGGAGGGAGACAACGGGAGTCAACTTCAGCCGCAGCAATTGTTACAGATTTTGGCAATCCGGCGGTAGCTCAACTTTGGGGGCGATCGCGCATTAAAGATTTAATGAATCAAATGTTTGGTGGCGAGACTCCTTCTTTGGTGGAAGCTGTGACTAATACAGCTTTGGCTTATCGCTTGCTGTCGGAATACACGGCTTTTGTGGCTGTGAGCGAAGAAGTGCGAGTCGAACCTGATGGTGCTCGGCGCCGCGTGCAAGTGCCGGTGGAATTGCCGCAGGGTGTCAGCTATGAAGGTATTGTCCAGGCCGACGAGCGCGAGCAAACTAGAGGTGGCACTCGCAGCGCCAGCTCGACTCGCGGTGTTTCACCGCCAGTCCCAGCTCCTCTCCCGCGGCTAGCTCCTGACAGCCAACGATCGCGCCAGCAGCAGATTGCTGCTCGCTTGCAAGTAGTCAGCGCTCCCGGATTGGATGCTGGGGCGATCGCATCTCTGAATCAATACCTGCGATCTGTTAATCTCCCAGCGGCGGTTAGTGGCGAGACGGTATGGGATTTATCCGTACAAGACGGCCGTGTTGCGAAAGTGGCCATCGACACTCAAACCTCGACGCTGCAAGCAACAGACGCCCTTGAGAGTATCAAGGCAGCCTTGAATTCCTGGCAACCTCCCGCAGGATTCAAGGGCACGCTGAGGCTGAAATTGCGGATTAATGCCGATCGTTAAGGAATGACTATCTATGTCACGAAACATTAACTTTTAATTCAAAAGTACCGAAATGGCGATCGCCACCGAGAGAACAATATAAAATCTTTATTAAGAGATCGCGTTTGAACAGAAAGTGATGCTAACAGAAGTTATACAGTTTGATGCCAACGCTGAAACAGTCTAATTTTTGTAACAGTATAATTTCTGAAACAACCCTAAGAGTAAAGATTTCTCGATCGAACCCCCCCAATCAGAGAAGGTATCACGCCCTATGGAAGTTAGCGAACTGCTCAACAATTACGAAAAAGGACAAAGAGACTTTGCTGGAGCCGATCTGAGCGGGGCAAACCTCAGCGGAGCAATCTTAATCGGAGTCAACCTTTCGCGCGCTAATCTTTCAGGAGCGAACCTCAGCAGAGCGTTTCTCACCAAAGCAACCCTCAAAGGCGCACTGATGCAAAGAACAAATCTGAGTTTTGCCAAAATGGGCGAAACCAAACTCTCAGGCGCAGATTTGACAAAAGCTAATTTGAGCGGAGCTTTTTTGGTCAAAGCAAAAATGCCCAGGGTAAAGTTAAGCGGCGCAACTTTAACCGGCGCCAACCTGCGGAGTGCTGTGTTGTGGAATGCCAATTTGTGCAGCGCCGACTTGCAATTAGTTAACTTGCTGGGCGCGAACCTCACCGGAGCTAATTTTAAATGGGCAAACCTTTACGGTGCCAAGCTCAACAGTGCAAAACTTTTTGGTGCTCAATTAACTGGAGTCAGCCTGCGGCGAGCGCAGTTGACAGGCGTGAATCTCTGTGGTGCAGATTTGAGCGGAGTCAACGTCAGCGAAGCTAAATTGATGGGAGCTAATTTGGAAGGCTCGAATTTGGCGGGAGCGAATTTCAGCGCGGCTCAGTTGCGGGGAGTGAAGTTGGCGGGAGCAAACTTAACCGGCGCTAAGTTTAGGGGAAGTTGTTTGAAAGGGGCAAATTTGAATTGGGCAAAGCTGTGTCAAGCAGATTTGATGGCGGCCGATTTGAGCGAGGCGACGTTAATAGGAGCTAATTTAGATAATGCTTTGTTGGCGGGAGCTATTTTGCCGGAATCTACTAGGCGCTACTTTTCCTTAGCTGGGGCGTGCAAAGTCAATTCTTGGGAAGTTACGGAAGTTAAGAATGGGTGATTGTTCAGTTGACAGTTGACAGTTGACAGTTGACAGTTGACAGATGAAGGCGACCTCTACCTCTAAGGAAGAGGATTGGGGTAATGAATTATCTTCTTTTATCTTTTAATTTATCCTGATCGGGGAGAGGCTTTAAACCATTTTTTTATGGTAATTTGTAATTTGTAATCGGTAATTTGTAATTTGTAATATCAAATCTGTTAACATCTGATCTAAAATCCTTATGAGTGTTAATTTTGGGGTGGTGCTGGTAACTGCTGAATCGGAGGCGGAGGCGGAAAATATCGCTAAATCTCTAGTTGAACACAGGCTGGCTGCTTGTGTAAGTTTGTCTCCGATTCGCTCTATTTATACTTGGCAAGGCGAGATTCATTCGGAATCGGAGTGGCAGTTGGTGATTAAAACAGATTTGGCTAAATTTGAGGCTTTAAAAATAAAAGTTCAGGAACTCCATTCCTATGAAGTTCCCGAAATTATTGCGATTCCCATTATTGCTGCCAGTGAGGCTTATCTCGATTGGATTGCACAATCTTTAGGTTCGTAGCGAGGACGAAGACTCCTAATTTATCCACGCATCAAGACGGACTGAAGTCCGCACTACAAACGAAAAAATAAAGGTTCGTAGTCAGGACTTTAGTCGTTGATTATCCACGCATCAAGACGGACTGAAGTCCGCACTACAAACGAAAAAACAAAGGTTCGTAGTGAGGACTTTAGTCCTGCATTATCCACGCAGCACAAAAACGGACTGAAGGGGAGCATCTCATTTTTGCAAAAAGCATTTTTTTTACAGTGCGAGCGTCCCCTTTTTTTACAGTGCGAGCGTCCCCTTTTTTTACAGTGCGAGCGTCCCCTTTTTTTACAGTGCGAGCGTCCCCGCTCGCGTGCTTTGTATAGCACGCGAGCGGGGACGCTCGCACTACAAATGCAAAACTGAAATGCTCCCGACTGAAGTCCTTACTACAAACGATCGCAAACCTACTAATTTTGACTGCTAGGGCCAATGACGCCGACTTTGTGGCGAAAACTTAGTTCGCCGCCGAACCAGCCTGTAACGCCCAGCAAACTTGCAACGACGATCGACAAAGCTAAACCTGTAAAGACGATCGGCTCAGCCGGATTTCCTTGTCGCAACACCAGGTTAATCAGCGAAAGTACCATAGCCGCCACATTCCCGCCCATGTGCAACCAGCCGGCACTGCGATCGCGCACTCTTTTAATTCTTGCAAAATCTAAAAAGCCCGTGATTGCGGCCAAAATCCCCGCAGCAAAACCTGCACCAATTAGCCAAACCGAAGCTCTTGCCCAAAACGGATCGCTTGTCAGCCAATAACCGATATCCGTGCCCGCGGCCCCGACTAAAAAGGCTACCGGAAAAGTGACGATTACGGGGTGAAGGGGATGGCCTGCAACTGAAACTGTACTGGTAATGCCGGCATCGCGATACTCTCTGTCGTCACTTTCTAGAATCGGTGGAACATTCGGAAAGGGCGTACTATTTCTTTGATTTGTTTCCATGATTTCTACCGATAAATTTTGTACAAACCAGTTTTTATTGGATTGAACTTAATCCCAAATGCGATCGCCATTTTCGTCAACACGCGCCTGCCGAATTACGTCAGAAATTTCCTCAGCGTCTTTGACGTGGTGCAAAGCTTTCTTTTCCCCGTCCGGTTCATCTACGATGAAATAAGTGGGAACTGTAACTGTATCTCCCGTGATGTCTGGCACGTGGTCAACTGCTAATTGCTGAGCTTTTTCTTCGATGCTTTGCGGTTCGTCGGAAATGCGATCGCCCGGATTGACAGTGCGGCGCATATCTTTGCCCGGTTTGTCGATACTCATAAAACCTCTCTGGTGTTTCTAATTTTTGCTGCTTCTAATTGCTACTATTGAACGAAAAATCTCCGGTTGCGAGCATCTCCCAAGGGGTGGAAGTTTCTGTTAGGGCGATCGCACCTCAGCTCTTTCTGTAGGTAGATCATTTTTTCAACTAGGGAAACGGCAATGCGGTGTCCTCATCCCCGCACCGGACACGGCAATGCCCTGTCCCTACTTATCAAGAAATTGCTATAAAATCGAAGAATTCGTGAATCCTTCCCTGTGAATTGCCCATGATGAAAACTTACGACTGGATTGTTGTCGGCGGCGGGATTACTGGTACAGCGCTGAGTTACGAACTCGCAAAAAAAGGTTTTTCTGTGTTGCTTTTAGAACGAGATGCTACCATGCAAAATGCTACTCGTTTTAGTTACGGCGGCTTGGCTTATTGGTCGGGTACGACTGATTTAACTCGGCAATTGTGTGCAGAAGGTATCGAACGTCACCGCAATTTATCGGCGGAATTAGATAGCAATACGGAGTTTCGCGAGTTGGATTTGTTGCTGACAATTGATGCGGGAGTTGAGCCAGAAAAAGTCGCGGCTAATTACGCACACTTTGCGATTCCTCCCCAGCTTGTGAGCGTTACAGAAGCTGGCGAGTTGGAACCTTTGCTGAACAAAAGTGCGATCGCCGGAGCTCTAACTGTCCGTCACGGTCATATTTCGCCGACTGCCACAAATCAAGCTTATTGTCAAGGGTTTTTGCGGCTGGGAGGAACTAGAGAAATTGCGGAAGTAACTGGTTTAATAGCAGAAGGAAATCGGATTTCGGGTGTCAAGACGGTAGGCGAAAGTTATGCCTGTAAAAATGCGGTAATTTGTGCTGGAGGTTGGAGTCGTAGTTTGCTAAAAACGGCGGGTATTTCTGTGGGAGTTTATTTTAGTCGTGCTGAGATTTTGGAGACGGCACCTGTGGATTTGAAACTCAGGACTTTGGTGATGCCCGCACTATTAAAACGTTTTGAATTGGAAGCACAATCTAGTAAAATTGAGGTAGATTTTCTTTGGGACGAACCGGGTAAGGAGTTGTTACCGCCGATTTTAGATTCGGGTGCAATTCAATTTAATGACGGGAGTTTGCGGATCGGCCAATTGTCTCGCACTTTGAGCGATTTGAACGCGAAAGTCGATCGCAAAACCAGCGAAACCGCAATTCGTGCAGGTATCGGCAAGGTTTTGCCAGATGCGGCAGATTTACCGGCAACTTGGCACGATTGTATTGTGGCATTTAGCGCTGATAGGTTTCCCGTAGTGGGGGAAATTCGCGATCGCCCTGGATTGCACGTTTTTTCTGGTTTGAGCAATCCGTTGGCGATCGTACCTGCTTTGGCTGAGCGATTTGCTAATAGGGCGGCGGAAGAAAAAGATTGGGCGATCGAGATTTTATCTCCGGATAGATTTGCTGAAAAATGACCGCCATCAACCTGTTTGTAGTGAGGACTTTAGTCCTCATAAAAATCAGAGGACTAAAGTCCTCACTACAAACCAATTTAATTGTGGGTAATTGACCGGACATAATATGACTAATGACCAATAACTAAAAAAGGCAGCGCCACAATAAATGTAGTACCTTTACCGATCGCACTTTCCACACTTATTGTACCGCCATGCAGGTCAACTATGTGTTTGACAATGCAGAGTCCCAAACCCGAACCTTTAATCTTGCCTACATTCGCACCTCGTTCAAACTGCTGAAAGAGTTTTTCTTCATATCCCGCTGTCATCCCAATTCCCTCATCTCGAACGCAAAATATTATTTGCTGGTTTTCGCAGCTTAATTCTAAACTAATAGAACCGCCATTGGGAGAATATTTTATAGCGTTTGAAAGCAAATTAGTCAGCAATTGGTGCAGCAGTTTTGTGTCAATATTGGCGTGGAGTGGCTCTGTTTGGGCGAGGAAAGTTACAAGGTGTTTGTCGGTGACGATCGGTTGCAGTTCTTCTAAAATAGATGTGCAGAACTCTGTCACATTTAGCTCATTTAAATTCAAGGAAAGTTTGCCTGCTTCTGCTTTGCTGAGCATTAAAATATCGTCCAGCAATTCACTCATATTGCTGACGGCTTTTTTAATGCGATTGACATTTTTATTTGTTGTTCCTGGCGATATTTTCAAATCGCTATCTTCCAGCATTTCAGCCGAGATCTGTATGGTAGTCAAAGGAGTGTTTAAATCGTGGTATGCCATTGAAACAAATCGCGTTCTATTTTCGCTTTTCGCTGCTGCTAGTGCCATGAGTTTTTGCATTTCAACGGCTTCTTGATGTTTGCTCAGCGCTATCTTGATGGTAGCGTGCATTTCTCTTTCTTTAAACGGTTTGAGGAGGTAGCCATAAGAACCAGTATTTTCTGCTCGCTGCAAAGTTTCATCGTCGGCATAAGCAGTTGTATAGATAATGGGGATATCTAATTGTTGATGAATTATTGCTGCTGTTGCTATGCCGTCAATCTCGCCTTTGATTACTATATCCATTAAAATTAAATCTGGTTTGAGTTCGCCTGCGCGATGGATGGCATCGGCTCCTGAAGAAACAACATCGGCGATTTTATATCCAAATTTTTCTAATCTTTGAGATAAGTTCTTAGCGATCAATAGCTCGTCTTCTACAATTAAAATATTAATATTATTAATTTTTTGCTCTGGAAAATTCATGATTTTAGAACCTTTGCGAGTAAATTAACTCGTTAAATACTAAGTGAAAGGCTGTGCCGATTTCTCTTGACATTTCGATGGTTCCTTCTAACTGCTCGGTTAAAGTACAGACAACTTGAAAGCCCATCGAGTTAGTTTTCCTAAAATCTATGTTTTCAGGAAAGCCAATCCCGTTGTCCTTAACGAAGAGGTGGATTTCCCGATCGCCAGTCTGATAGCATTGTACACTAACTGTACCGCTCGTATCGTGAGGAAAAGCGTGTTTCAGGGTATTTGAAACCAATTCATTAGCAATTAAGCCGCAGGGAGTAGCAGTCTCAATATTTAGGGAGATTTGTTCAGCTAATACCTGCAACTGAATGCGGTTGTCACTTATATTGTAAGACTGAAACAAGTTACTGACCAAATCTTCTAGATATTCGCCAAAATTAATTTTTGCCAGGTTAGTCGATCGGTACAGTTTCTCGTGAATCAGAGCCATAGAGTACAGGCGGTTCTGACTTTCTTCAAACATTTTGGCTATTTGGGGGTCGGCAACCGTGTTAGATTGCAATTCTAACAGGCTGGCAACTACGCAGAGGTTGTTTTTAACGCGGTGGTGAATCTCTTTGAGCAAAATCTCTTTCTCTTTGAGGGAGTTTTTCAAATTTGCCTCCGCTTGGAAGCGATCGCTCAGTTCAGCTTGCAGTTGCTGGTAAAGTAGAGATTGCTGAATGGCGATCGCCAATTGATTCACCAACTGCTGAAATAAATTCATTTCCCATTCTTGCCACTCCCGGGGCCCATCGCACTGGTGCGCGATTAGCAATCCCCAAAGTTGGCTGTGCTGAATAATTGGGACTGCTAACTTAGCCCTAACTTCAATTTGTTGCAGAAATTCCATCATACAAGGTGTAATGGAGGGGTCATCTAGTTCGGAAATTGCACAAATTCGTCCTTGCAAATAAAGCTGATAACATTCAGCAGGAAAAACCTCTCGGCCAAAAAATCTATCTATCAGCCGACTGCATCCTTCTACCACCGCTTCAGCAATGACTCGGCCGCCAATTTCGGGTAAAATTTGATATACCAAAACTCGATCGACTAACAAGACTTGCTGGAGTTCGGCAACCGTGGTGTTAAGAATTTCCTCTAATTGCAAAGATTGGCGGACGCGACGGGCGATCGCCTCCACCAGCCGTTCTTGCTCAAACTGCTGCCGCAAAGCTATTTCAGCGCATTTAGAATTGCTGATATCGGCGGCGTAACCAATAATTTCGATCGGAATGCCCCTGCTGTCAACCAATAGTTTCAGTTCTGTCCGCAGCCAGCGATACATTCCATTTTTATGCAAAAAGCGGTACTCGTAAATGCAATTTTTACCCTCAGACAAAGCACAAAAATTTACTATAAATTGTGGCAGATCTTCAGCGTGAATCCTGCCCGACCAAAAGTTAGAATCTGCTAACACTTCTTGCGGCTCGTAGCCAACGATTGTCTGAACGTTGTCGCTGATGTAAGTAATACAAAATTTCCCCGCCGCAGCGGCAGTAAAAATTACCGCAGGATTAGAAGCAAGTAAAAATTGCAGGCGTTCTTTTAACTGCTGCAATTCCATTTCTGCTCGCTTGCGGTAACTGATATCTTCGATCGCCGCCATGCTGTAGAGAGGAAGGCCCTCGCCATCCCGAATCAGCGTCACCGTCATGTTTGCCCACATCAGCTCGCCATTTTTCTTAATCAGGCGTTTTTCCATTTGAAAGCGAGGAATATTGCCCTCGACCAACTGCTTGACTTGCTCGACATCTGCTGGTAAATCTTCCTGGTGGGTGACATCAGCGAAACTCATTACCGCCCAATCCTTATCGCTGTAGCCCAACATCTGGCGGTAAGCTTCATTCACCTCGATCGTGCGGTAATCGTGCACGCTTGCCAAACCGATCGCAATTGGAGCATCGTCAAACAAATTGCGAAACTTTTCCTCACTCTTTTGCAGTGCAGCTTCTGCCTGTTTGCGAGCAGTAATGTCTCGCGCTACCCACATCACCCGATCGACTCCCAGCGGCGAAATACTGCCATCAAACCAGATTAACTTGCCCTCAATTTCCATGCTGTATTCAACTCTGTGGGTTTGTCCAGATGCCAAGGTTTGGCGAATGTGGCCGAGGGCAAAATTAGCTTCGGCTTCTGGGAAGATTTCGGCGAGGGTTTTGCCTAGCACTTCATTAGCCCGTTTGTACAGCAATTGGGGAGGCGTGGGGGCGACTTTGAGGTAGCGGCCGCTGGCGTCGAAAACTAGCACGATATCCGTCATGCCATTAAACAGCGCCAGCAGTTCAGCTTCCGAGTTTTGCAGTTTTTCTGCGGTCAATTTGCGATCGGTAATGTCGGTGTCAGTCCCGATCAGTCGGTAGGTTTTGCCGTCGGGCGATCGAACCGCAGTCCCGCGGGCAAACATCCAGCAGTTGCTACCGTCTTTGCGGAGCATCCGGTGTTCGACTTCAAAAATTTCTGTCACACCCTCTAGATAAGCAGAGACTGCTCCCCCGACGGCAACTCGATCGTCCGGGTGAACCAGAGATCCCCAATGTTCCATGCAGTTGGGAATCTCTGCGTCTTGATAGCCCAACAAAGCTTTTAAAGACGGATCGACGTAGATTTCGTCGGTTTCCAAATTCCAGTCCCAAACCCCCACTTTGCCCGCCGATACTGCCAGTTCGTAAAATTTAGTGCGCTGCTGGACTCGCAGTTCTAACTCTGCATTGAGTTGCTGCAAAGCGATTTCTGCTTGTTTGCGATCGGTGACATCCCGACCGGCAGCTTGATACTCCACAATTTCTCCGTTTGCATCGAAGATAGCCCGATCGATCCACTGCTGCCAACGAATTTCCCCGCTCGGCAAAATTACTCGGTGTTCGCAAGTAAACACAGGCTTTTCCGCAGACAGAGAAGCATATTGTTCTTGAAAAATTTCTCGGTCTACTTCTGGGATCAGTGGCATAAAACTGTTACCGAGCAAGTCTTCTGGTTGCACGCCGAAATAGCGACAGTAAGCTTGATTGACAAATGTGAATTTGCCGTCGGGGAGGTAGCGGCAAATCAGTTCGCTTTGGTCTTGCACAATCGCCCGGTAGCGCGCCTCGCTCTCCCGCAGGGCATTTTCGGCGTTTTGTCGATCGCTGACTTGTTTTTCGATTTCTGACTTACTTTCTAAGAGTTCACACTGTTTTTGCTGAAGTTTGACAACTTCTTGCTGCAACATTTTAACGAGGCTGTAAATTTCTGGGTGAATCCTTTCTGCGGTGACTAAACCTACTGGCTGACCCCGTTCATCTACAATTGGCAAACAATCGATCGAGTATTGACAAAATAGCTTAAATGCGGTAAAAATATCTGTAAATTCTGATTCTTTTAAGACAACTAAATTCCGCGTCATGGCGCCGGAAACTTTCATTTCTTGCCATCCGTATGTGGTGGCTAAGTTCAGCAGATCTGCCAACCTTAGCAATCCGACTAGCTGATTTTCCTCGACCACTAAGATGCAACTAATTGATGCTGTTACCGTTTCGTTTGAGTGTGCAGGTGAATTCGGTAGCGGACAAGCGTCCATCGCCAGACGGATTAGGGCGATCGCATCTGGGAGGGAAGTTGAGGGCGAAACTGTCACAGGATGGCGATCGACAAATTCTAAGGGCGATCGTAAATTTACCGACAAATTAGCAAGTTCCATAAATCTTGGTCAAAAAGTATTCCTAACTAACTTTAGCAACACTTTTAGTCATCAGCTTGACGACTAATCACTGATGACTGATGACTGATGACTAATGACTGATGACTGCTGACTGCTGACTGCTGACTCCTGTTCGCGAGTTATATGAGTTGGGAGTATCTCAGTTTTCATTTATAGTGCTGTCCCCGCTCGCGTATTCTACAATACGCGAGCTCTTGCGTGCTCGCACTATAATAAAAAAAGTCAACTGTCAACTGTCAACTGTCAACTGTCAACTGTCAACTGTCAACTGTCAACTGTCAACTGTCAACTGTCAACTGTCAACTGTCAACTGTCAACTGCCAACTTATTTTTTACCAACAAGCAGATAAGTTTTCATACCCCCTTTACCTTTAACTTCAATAGTTCCGCGCCCTTCCAGCAAATATTTGTCTTTCAATAAGTCATAAGTAGTTTCACTGACTTGAATCCGCCAAGGCAAACCATGAGATTCCATGCGGGAAGCGATATTTACCGTATCGCCCCACAAATCGTAAATAAACTTTTTGATGCCAATCACTCCGGCAACAACCGGGCCGCTGTGGATGCCGATGCGGATGCTAAAATATTTCTTATTCAGACCATTAAACCGAGCTATCTCTTTTTGCATATCTAGAGCCATTTGGGCGATCGCCTCTGCATGGTCTGCCCGAGGGTAGGGCAGCCCTCCTACCGCCATGTATGCGTCGCCGATGGTCTTGATTTTCTCTAGGCCGTGCTGCTCGCACAACATATCGAATCCTGAGAAAATCTTATTCAGGAGCTCCACGAGGTCGATCGGATTCATCACAGAAGACAAAGCTGTAAACCCCACAATATCAGCAAACAAAACAGTCACTTCGGGAAAATATTCAGCAATAGTCGTTTCGTTTTGTTTGAGTCGTTCTGCTATTGCCACGGGCAAGATATTTAACAACAGATTTTCCGATTTTTCTTGTTCTTCCCGCAGGGCATCTTCTGCTTGCTTGCGTTCCGTAATATCGTGGTAACTCCAGACTCTACCGATAATTTTATCTCCCAGCCGCTGCGGTTCCGAATGGCGTTCAAAAAATCTGCCGTCTTCAAATTCCAACAAGTCAAAACTTTCGGCTTCTGGCTGGTCGTAAAGCGATTCTATTCTCTCTTGGAATGCTTGCGGGTCTTTGAGTTGGTTCTGCACAAAGGCGATCGTTGTTGCGTCGTCTCGCAGCGCCATCACGTCGCTAGGTACCCCCCACATTTCCACAAATTCTCGATTGAAAGTAACTATTTTTCCGCTCCTATCAATAGCTAAAATACCGTCAGCAGTAGAATCAAAAGTTGCTTGCAGCAAGGAAGCAGATTTTGCTAGAGCATCTTCCGCCATCTTGCGAGCAGTAATGTCTCGCAAAATAGCGCGAATCGCTACTAAAGAACCTTCCAAAAACTTACAGTTTATGCTACCTTCCAGCAAAATTTGTTCGTGATTCTTAGTAATAAATATTATCTGAATAGAGTGGGGATAAAAAGTATTTTCATTGACAGCTTTTTTAGTAATAACTTGACATAATATCTCCATCGACTCTGGGGAACTGTTGGGATGAATGATATCAAAAACAGTCATTTGAGCAATTTCGGCTTCGCTGTAGCCCAGAGTTTCCCGCCAAGCCCGATTTACATACAAAAAATGACCGTCAGCTCCAATACTTTGAATTAAGTCAGTAGCATTTTCAAATAAGTCTCGTAATTGTTCTTCGCTTTCCCGCAAAGCTATTTCCGCTTGCTTGCGCTTAATAAATTGACCGAGTTGGCTGCCGATTGTTGCCATTGTCTGGAGCAATTCTTCATCCAAATACTGCACTTCGCGGCTAAAAAAAGTCATCACCCCCAACACAGAGCTTTCAGAATTTTCCTGCTCGTAGTCCCCCAAAATTGGGAAGCCAAAAGCTCCGTGCAGTCGTTCTTCTACGCCAATTTCTCTGCTAATAAAAATTTCGCTTTCTGTTACATCCGCAATCCACTGAGACGAACCGCTGCCCCAAATGAGACCCGACAATCCTTCCCCGAATCCACAGATCATTTGTTCGGCAGATTCGGCAAATTTGGGGATGGAAACTGAGCCTTTTGTCCAACAGGCGACGCACCGCAGCAAATTGGGGTCGGAAATCGCAGTTATTCTCTTACTTCCTAACAGCAGTTTTTCCCCAGCTTCCGGCGGCATCCAAAGTTCGGCAGTATCCCACCCCAAACTGTCGCAAATTGCGGGGAGAATTGCTTCTAGAGCTTTTTTGATTGTTTCGGATGTAGAGAGGATGTGAGTGGTGACGTACTGAGCTACTTTTCGCTTGCGGGCTCGCTGTCTGTATGTCATGTCGCGGCCGATGTACACAAAATCTTGGAGGGCCGTAGAAGTTGCAGAAAAACTTTTCATGTCACTTGGAATCGGTGTACAGGAAAAGGAAACTGTCAGCTTTTCTCCTGTTTTTGCGGTGCAAATTACTTCAGTATTAGTTTGAGATTGTTGAGGCGACTCTTGGCTGACTGCTTGCAAAGATGCGCCCTCAGCAGTAAGGGTGTCTATTTGCTGACCTACTAATTCCGATTCGCTATAACCGAACAAATCTTGAGCCGCTTGATTGACTTTTTTGATTTTTCCCGAGGCCGTTGTCACCAACAAAACTTCGGCCATGGAAGTAATAATTTTTTCAACATAATTATTAGTAGCGGCTAAGGTACTCAATAAAATATTCATTTCATTGGTAGCTTGGACTAGAGTTTGTTCCAAACCCATCCTGTCGGTTACGTCTTCAAAAAATACAATTAATCTCTGCTCGCTATCGTCATTGCTGAACTCGACGATATACATATCAAAATAAAGCCGCGAGCCATTTTCTAATACTCGCGTCATCGCTTTTAATTCAAAATTTGGCAACCGCCCTTCAAAAATATCGATTAAAATTTCTTCAGTTCCCAGGAATTCGGGAAAGGGAATGCGGACATCGTTTCCGGTAACTACTTCCTCGGGACAGTCGGCAAACCGCTGCACGTTGAGAGATGTCTCTGCGATAAGAAAGTCTTGATCCAGTGCTAGGTACTCCAAGTGGTGGGGAACCAACAATTTATTTAACAGGGTTGTCATGTTGGATTTTGTAGTGGTGAACGTGCCCTCAGTTCGTGATAGTCATTAGTCATTAGTCATTGGTCATTGGTCATTGGTCATTGGTCATTAGTCATTGCTCGATTTGATGAATCTGGCACCTTGAAGTTTTGTCTAAAGTTTTGGAATAGACCAGCCAAGGTCGCTTACGTGGCACGGTACCCATTTTTGGGCGGGTCATTCCCAAATCGGAAAATCGAAAAATGGAAAATGGAAAATCGTATTATAACGGTTCTCAAGCGTGGTGAGGTATGCCCTATGCCTATGCCCTATGCCCTATGCCCAATTCCCAATTCCCAAATCGTATTACCTCTGTTTTGCAAATGGAATTGTGACTACAAAGGTAGTGCCTAACCCTGTGTCGCTGGAAAATTCGATTTGACCTCCGTGCAGGTCTACACACTGTTTAACTATGGATAAACCCAGTCCTGTACCAGGTATTTTTCCGACATTTTGGGCCCGGTAATAAGATTCAAACAGTTGTTCTTGGTCTTCTATAGGAATGCCAATGCCCGCATCTTTTATTTTAAATATAGCTTCTGCACTATGATAATTTAATTGAAAATCAATATAGCTGTCGATCGGCGAATATTTTACAGCATTTGACAGCAAGTTTGTCAAGATGTGCCGCAGCAATTTGGCATCCAGTGCGGGCGAGTATTCTGTTGCCTCCGACTCCGGAGCGGTTTTTTTCCCAGGCGCAATAGATTTTCTGCAAACAAAATTAATTTTATGATTTTGTCCGTAGCTAATTTTTATTGATTCTACTAACTCGCTACAAAATTTTCGCAAGTCAAGTGGTGCGGGATTGAATTGGAGTTTTCCAGCTTCGGCGCTGCTGAGCAACCGCACGTCATCTAATAGCTGAGCCATGTGTTTAGATGCTGATTTAACGTGTTCGAGGTATTCTTGTTTTTCCGCTTGGGTAATTTCGTCCCCATATTCTTTGAGAATTTGAGTAGCAAATAATACTGTATTTAAAGGATTGCCGAATTCGTGAGCCAGCATCGAGAAAAAACGAGATTTAAGCTGTCTGAGTTCTTGCTCTTTTACCAGAGAGCGACGAATTTCCATGTCTTCTTGCTTGCGTTCTGTGATGTCTCTGCCGATATATATGAAATCATAAAGTCCGTCTAATTCTGTCTGAATTGCCGAGCAGGAAAATTCTACCCAAATTTCTTCTCCCGATTTAGTAGTGCAGACTACTTCCAATTCTCTGAGCAGCTCTTTTTGAGACAAAATATAGCGGTGGCGACCTTGGTAAAGCAATGTTTCTTCGACTACTATGATGGAGAGAGGCTGGTCGATTAATTCTGCTTCGCTGTACCCAAATAACCATTGTGCCGATTGATTGACTGTTTTGATAATTCCTAATGTTGTTGTCACCAACAAAGCATCGCCCATGGAGCGAATCACTTTATCTATATAATCTTTTGAAGCGGCTAAGGCGCTCAGCAAAAGATTAGCTTCATTCGCTCTCTGAATCAAGGATTGCTTCATCACCATTTTTTCGGTGGCATCTTCAATCAAAATTAGCAAATTACTTGCCATATCTTGTTCGTTTTCATGTTCTATCGCCAACATATCGAAGTATAAAGGGCGGTTGTTGTCGGCAAACCGAGCGATACCTTTGAGTTCAAAACTCGGCCGCCTTCCCATCACGATCGACATGAGGATATTTTCAATTCCAATCAGTTCGGGAAAACAGATGCGAGCATCTGTACCGGGGAGCGCGTCACCCGGAGTATCGGCATAATTCTGCACTTCGGCAGAGGTTTCCTGAATGATGAAATTGTGATTTACTATTAGATACTCTGTTTGTCGCGGACCCAGGAGCTTTCTAAAAAGGGGGTTCATACTGTTCGATAATTATTGGTGGACATATCCAGACACTCGTTCTTTTTTGAGTATGTTTTCAGGCATAGCTGTAACCATCTTTCCTGTGAACTGTTGTGCAATATTCCGGGTGTATCTCACTTGGGAAGAGGGCGAAGCATGACCGCATATAAGTTATTAGTTATAATCCCATATTGACTACGGTCATGCTTCGCCCCTACGGATATATTTGCTTGCATTGAGATGCACCCAATATTCCGGGAGCATCTCAGTTTTGCATTTACAGTGCTGTCCCCGCTCGCGTGCTTGTACAAGCACGCGAGCGGGGACAGCACTACCATAAAAAATGCTTCTTGCAAAACTGAGATGCTCCCAATGTTTTCTACTACTCGCTTGAGGAGCAGTGTGAACGGATAGCGCCGAAACACCGAAGCCTTGCCCGAATCTAAAAGTTTTCTGGCGTGACTGGGATGAACCGGATTCATCGGTTTTTTGTTGGCATCAATGAGAAAAACGTAGTTTGACATCTTCTGTCAGCCTTATTTCTAAGTAATGTTTGCCTCGGAAATGTTGAAAGAGCTTGTTGGGAGTGCAACACGCGGATCTGTATGTAATTAATCCGTTCCTTAATAGCAATCGACAGAGCTACAAACTGGCGTTCATCTGTAGGTGTCATGACTCAAACAACGTAGGTCTTATCCTGTTCCTGCACGTTCGCAGCATCTACCCAATGCAGGCTCTGTTTGGGTAGATGTGGGTATACATCTACGAACGGTTCATACTTGTTCTACCATTGTGTAAGCTAGTTTGTGAAAAATTTCGTCAACGTCTTTGCCGGTTTTAGCCGATGTGGTATAAACTGCTATTACTTTGTCTTGACCGATTGAGTGGGAGATTTCCACTAGCAGTGCCAATTTTTCTTCGTCAATCAAGTCTACTTTGTTCAAAGCGACGATTATTGATCCTTTGGGATTGACTGAAGAAAACAGCTTAACGTGTTCGGAGATTCGCTCAACTGTTTCGGAGCGGCTGACATCGGCAACGATTAAAACGCCGCTAGCTCCTTGTAAGTAAGTCGGTGCGATTCCTTTGAATTTTGTATGTCCTTCTAAGTCCCAAATCAGCAACTGTGCGGTGACACTTTCCGGGTGTTTGGTGTTTTCTAATGCGATACTTTTGCGGGAAATTTTTACTCCGACGGTGGAGAGGTACTCGTCGCTGAATTGCCGATCGACAAAACGGCGGATCAGACTGGTTTTACCGACGCCAAAGTCGCCGATCATGCACATTTTTTTAGATATAGTAACTGACATAATTATTTGCTGTTTACGATCTTAGTTATTGGTTCAAATAGCACGCATCTGCTTAAAAGTAGCGGTTGATTGGGTTCCACGCCGGGGGGAGGATTTTGACTGCCAACCGCCAGGAGGCGCTTCGGATTGGCACCTTGCCGCAGCAAAGCATCTCGCACTGCTGTGGCACGCTGGAGCGACAACCGTTGATTGATGACAAGTTCCCCAGTGCGATCGCTGTGTCCAATTATCTTAATCTGTTTTTGAGGATATTGATCCATGAAACTTTTAACACTGGCGATAATTTCTTCTGATGCTGAGTCTAATGTTGTCGTTCCTTGGTCGAAGTAGATGCGGGTGGCAATTTTAAGCGGATCTAGTTTCACAGTGCTAACGACTGACTCAACGCCGGGAATTTGCTTCAGGGACTGAGCAATTTTCTGTGAATCGACAGCCTCCATGACTGTCCCCTCTACTGTAACTTTGCGATCGCCATACCGACTAGAAATAGAAACACCCGACAAGCGGTTCAAAACAGCGGTGATCCGCTGCACCTCACCCGCCGTCAACACGGGATCTGGAGGTACATCTACAGCGACAATTTGATTGTCTAATTTCAGATTTGGTGCAGTTGAGGCGGCTATTTTGGCGGCTTTTTCCCGCAATTCTGGATTTGGCAAATTTCCGGTTAACTTGAGAGTGTTGCCCTCCACGTCGGCGTTTAAGCGGTAAACCGCTAATTCTGGGGTCGAGGCTAAAGCTAAAGCGGCATTTGTTGCCAGGGGGCGGTCAATGCTCCGGCGGTGCTGATAAATTACCCAAGGTGTTGAGATTAAGGTTAGCGCTGCGATCGTCACCCCGATCAGCACGAAGGGGGGTTTTTTTGATTTTTCCCTTTCCACCGGGTCGAATAAACTTTGGATGAACGGGTGCACAGAGTCCGGTATAGTACCGGGATCGCCGTTAAACTCGTGAATTAATTTAGCGTAATTAAGGATCAGATTAGTAAGTGTTTGCCGGAGTTTGTTAATGAACGACTGTGGCGGTTCTCCTTTAATCACGACTGCCATGTAGCAGTATCCCGCTACTTCTAACATAATTTTTGAGTCGCCGTATTCAATTAGATTGAGTTCAGAAATTTCTCCGGGCTGAACGATGCATTCGTTCACAAAGCTGCGAATAGCTGTGAGCATTCCTGCTACCATTTCCGCTTCTAACTGGTAATTGCCTGCGGGGTGTTGAACTTCGGAAATTACCAAGCCAGATGCCTTGTGAATTAACAATGCTGCTTGGACGGTAAAAGGTATTGATTCTCTGAGGATTAATTCAGCTTCGGAGACTCCTTGTACTTGGGAGCGAATTTTGCGCCCAACTCCTTCCATGCTTAAGCTATTTGAGACTTTTTCGTTGATAGTTTTAATAGCTTCTGCCATGTATTTAGAGATCGTACTGCCAATGACGGGATAGAGAGCATCCACCATAGAGTCGCGTTCGAGGGCGATTTGGGCTGTAATGGCTTTGCCCATTTCCGGGGCGAGGGCTTGGGCGATCGACTCTTGATCGAGGCGAATTTGCTCTTTTATCGCCAAACCCATTTCTGGGGCGATCGCCCGAGCAATATCCGCTGGCGAATTTTCTATTTGTTGAGCAAGTGCGTCGGGCAGCAACTCACCTATCGCCGAACTCATTGCTTGCCTGTTTTCCACAGTTTTAGCCCTAATCACTTCATCAATAATTGGGACTATCGCATTAACAACTTCTTCTCTGGAATCGGCAATTTTGCGGCTGAGAATTTCTGCGATCCAAGGCAGCATTAGGGCGATCAGCTCTTGTGGATCGTAGATTTGGTGTTCCAGTTTTTCTAATTTAGAGTCGATGCTTGCTAGCAGATTGCACACCCCCGGCAAATCAGTTTCTGCTAGGAGATTTTTGAGTTGCTCGATATCTGACATTTGCGAGCCAAAAATCAGATTTTGCAGCCTTCCCATCGCGCTGTCGGCTTCATTGAATTCTTGTTTAATATCGCCTATGATTTCCGATCGCTGCGATAGTGGTATCGGCTGTTCTTGCGACTCTCGGTTCGGTTCAATTGATGCCACACTTGCATCTGCATATATTTTTTGTGATGGCTGCGAAAGTCCGGACACTGAGGAATTCGGATCGGTTGCTGCGGGTGGCGCCAGAGTTTGGGGAATGGGCGAATTCTCTACAGCGGTGTCAGCAGAATCCTGGGATTTTTCGCGCTGTACGTACTGGGGAGAATCGGAAATTGTTAAGTCAGGGAATGCTTGTAGCGAGGGTGATTCTCTCTCCAAATCCGAAACATCTGCGGAAACATCTATAGTTTTAGCTGAGGAATAGTTTCTTTCCAGTTCAGAAGTGTTGAGTTTGTGAGTAGCGAACAGCAAATTGTGGGACTCGTCTGCAACAGCCGGGGAAGCAGTAGAATCGGGTTGGCAAGAGCCAGTTTCTGGCACGGCTGCAATTTCCTCTGGCTGTGCGGAGGAAATACCTAACAAATCCATCAACCCGCCGAGTGCTCCAGCTTGACTATTTTTGCCGCTGCTGTCAGCTTCGGGTTCGGAATTGTGCTGCGCTGCAATTTCCTGTGGCTGTGCGGAGGAAATACTTAACAAATCCATCAACCCGCCGAGGGTTCCAGCTTGACTGTTTTTGCCGCTGCTGCTAGCAGCTTCGGGTTCGGGATTTTGCTGCGCTGCAATTTCCTCTGGCTGTGCGGAGGAAATACTTAACAAATCGATCGACCCGCCGAGGGCCCCAGCTTGACCGTTTTTGCCGCTGCTGTCAGCTTCGGACTCGGGATTTTGCTGCTTTGAACCAGCAATAATTTTGAGATCGAATAACAGAGTCAACAAGGGGTCTAGCTGGGTTGCTGCCGAGGCAGCAGACTCGTCAGGTTTAGAAACAAAACCCTCTAGCTGATTTTCAACTTCTGGATTTTCTTTCGGTAAAGCCATGCGTTATTATCCGTGATGGTGGCGCTCCGGCAACAAAAATTCGTTATTTGACTTATTATCAGCAACGCCTTTAAGTTCGGGCACAAATTCTGTTCCTTTGAGTCTCATTCCTAGTTCAAACAGAATTTCTGCCATGTCATCTCTGGAAACTTTAACATCTCTGAGCATGGAAAAGCGTCGGTCTAGTTCTTCAAAAACCTGTGTTTTCAAAGTGCGGGTTTCTTCGGAGAGTCGCTCTCTGGTTTGGGAGAGTTCGTCGCGAATGGAACTGGTTTGATTGTCGATCGCCTCGTCGAGGGCTTCGATGGTGCTGGAGCATTTGCGGTTAACGCGATCGATTTGCTGTCGGAGGTCAGCACTTTCTTCTTGCGTATTTAAGGTGAGCGATTTAACTTTCTTTTCTAACGAATCAACTGCCGCCCTCATTTCTGTGGACAGAACTGTTTTCACTTGTTCGATGCGAGCGTGCATATCTTGCTGCATCATCGACAAGTCGGAATCTATTTTGTCGAAACGATTGTCGTATTCTCTAAGCTGCGCCCCGAAAATTATATCGCGAATCTGGTCAATATTTCCCAGGCGTTCGCGCATTTCTTCTTTAGTTATTTCGGCCATGATATTACCTCGAATCTCCGAAAATTGTGAGTTTAAGAACTGTACTATATTTTTTGTTAAACTGCTAGTCGAACGGTTTGAGCAGGGTCAAAAGACGTGCTGCTGACTTTTACTGCGATCGTTGACAGTTGTCAGATACAGGGGCTTTTTGACTGGGGACAGCTCGACTTTTAGATACTCCCTCCCCGAAAGTCGGGGATGAGATTCTTGAGAAGTTTAACTGTAAATCTCCTGAAATTCAGGTTCTTGGAGGCAATCATCAGAGCCACAACGAGGCTCCCCAAAATAGCGGTTTGCTATTCTTGCCTTGCCGCAAGCTCAGAGGAGCGCAGACATTCCTCCAGACAGCAAGGTAGGTTGTAAGCTGCTACACAAAACTTAGCTAAACTTTCTCAAGTCTCACTATTCAATCAAGATTGCTCTTGAAGGGTCTGCTTCCTGCTTCACCCAAGGGAGTCGGCT